>JABXIK010000025.1 GCA_013373125.1 Gammaproteobacteria bacterium
ATCGGCATGACCATGCCTACGTTAAAAGTGTATACACCAAAAGTGGTGACGTTCTAGCAATAAAATAGGTCGTCTTTGCAGCCGAGCTATACAGGCCCATATGGGCATACGCTCCTTTGCATCCTTGCAACTGCGTTATATCGTCCGTTCATGGACATAAAAAACGCCTCATTTGAGGCGTTTTTTACAATTTCAGCAATCAAGCAATTGGATTAATGACGCTCACTAGGCAAAGCTGGGAACCCACGTAAATCATACTCGGCGGTTTGCGCTTTGGGTTTCTCTGGCTGCAAATACACCATACCCGCCAACACGACTGCTAATAAGCCGGTAAAAAATAAAACGCTCAGCGTGTTCTTCTTATTCATAACCCAGATCCCCGTCTTGTTATTATTGTTATCGGCCGAATCCGACAGAACTTGATATATATCACACACTTAATAGGCCCTTCTAATCACTTTTAGCTATACCGTTTAAGCATTTGCAGGCTAATGCAAGCCCCAGCCACAAGACATAAGGGCTATTAGCCGCCCCCAACCTATATCAAAAAATTTTAATATAGATATTGGCAAGTTCCACCTAGGGTGATACCTTTGCAGACTCGAAATTCCATAGGTGAGTCTTGTGCCTGCTGATACCGCCATTCGACACATTGAAGATTTGGCAGCGCTGAACAAGGCCGCTGGTGACAGCTTACGCTTGCAGATTTTGCAGCTATTAGAACAGGACTCCTTTGGAGTACTGGAGCTGGCCGACATTTTTAACGTCAGCCAATCGCGCATGAGTCACCATTTAAAGATTTTAGCCAACGCACAATTAGTCACGACTCGTCGTGAAGGCAACTCCATATTTTATCGTCGCGCGTTAATTAATGGCGCGTCACTGGATGAAGTGCGCAGCAAGATTTTTGCGGCAATAGATGCCATGCCTTGGCACACAGAATTGGAAAATGGCTTGGCCAATGTTTACGCCGAACGCGGCAGCCAAAGCCAACAATTTTTCGAAAAACATGCTGGTAAATTTACCGAGGTCACCGACCTGATCGCCGGTTACGAGCATTACGCAGAAAGCTTAGAAGAAATACTCAAAGCCATTGAGTTGCCAGCTTCCGCCCACGCCATGGAAGTCGGCCCAGGCAAAGGGGGATTCTTAAAGCCCCTTGGCGAGCGTTTTAGCAAAGTTTACGCATTGGATAACTCACCAGCTATGCTGGAATTAGCCAAGCAACATTGCCCCATGAGTAACATCGAATTCGTATTGGGGGAGCCAGAAAGTGCCGTACAACAGGACATCAAAGTGGATCTACTGGCCTTTAACATGGTGTTGCATCACATCCCGTCTCCCGCGGATGTGTTTAAGGCGTGCAGTGAATTATTAAACCCAGGTGGCGCGCTACTCATTACCGAGCTTTGCCCACATGAACAAAACTGGGTGAAAGAAAGTTGTGGCGATGTATGGCTAGGACTCGATCCAGACCATATAAAGCAGTGGGCACAAGCGGCGAATTTGAGCGCCAAACACCAAGTATTTGTGGGCCTGAGAAATGGCTTTCAAATCCAAATTCAACAATTTGTAAAACAGATTTAACCGACGTCAAAGCATAGTGTTACGACCAAGGATAATAACGAGGAGCTTCCATGAGCGAGTATTCTATTTTTACATCTGAGTCTGTATCCGAAGGGCATCCAGATAAAGTAGCCGACCAAATCAGCGACGCCGTTTTGGACGCCATCATTGCCCGCGACCCTTTAGCGCGCGTGGCAGTAGAAACCTTGGTTAAAACCGGTATGGCCGTAGTGGCAGGTGAAGTGACTACGTCTTGCTATGTGGATCTTGAAGACATCGTACGTGATGTGATCACCGGCATTGGTTATAACAGCTCTGACGTGGGTTTTGACGGTGCGACTTGTGCGGTATTAAACGGCATTGGTAAGCAATCTGTGGACATCAACCAAGGTGTTGACCGTGCAAAACCTGAAGATCAAGGTGCAGGTGACCAAGGTTTAATGTTCGGTTACGCCACCAACGAAACCCCTAACCTAATGCCGGCTCCGGTTTACTACGCGCATTTATTGGTACAACGTCAATCTGAGTTACGTCGTAACGGCACCTTGCCTTGGTTGCGTCCAGACGCCAAATCTCAAGTGACCATCAACTACGAAGGTGGCTCACCAAAAGTCGACGCTGTGGTGCTTTCGACTCAACACGATCCTTCGATCTCGCTAGAAGAACTACGTGAAGCGGTTTTAGAAAACATCATCAAGCCTGTTTTCCCTGACGGCTGGTTAACCTCAGACACCTTATTCCACATCAACCCAACCGGTAACTTTGTAATCGGCGGTCCAGTTGGCGATGCGGGCTTAACGGGTCGTAAGATCATCGTAGACACCTACGGCGGCATGGCTCGTCACGGTGGCGGTGCGTTCTCGGGTAAAGATCCTTCAAAAGTAGACCGTTCTGCGGCGTATATGGGTCGCTATGTTGCGAAAAACATCGTAGCCGCTGGCCTTGCTGATCGCTGTGAAATTCAAGTGTCTTACGCCATCGGTGTGGCGGAGCCGACTTCCATTTCCGTCAACACATTCGGCACAGGGAAAGTAAGCGACATCGAACTCGCGAAAATCATTCGCCAAGTATTCGATTTACGTCCATACGCCATTCAAAACCAGCTAGAGTTATTGAATCCAATGTATCAATTGACCGCATCTTACGGTCACTTTGGGCGTGAACCATTTGAAGCCAGCTACACCTACAAAGATCGCGGCGAAGAAAAAACCAAAACCTTCACGGCGTTCACTTGGGAACGCACAGATAAAGTGGATGCATTAAAAGCAGCCGCCAACATTTAATAAAACCGAATTTAAACGCACACGCTCAAGTCTCAGACTTGAGCTGAACAGAGGAATCACCATGTCATTCACTGACTATAAAGTTGCCGCTAAAACCCCAGAACAATTCGAGCGCGATGCGGCTTGGGGTCGTAAAGAAATTCAAATCGCCGAAGGCGAAATGCCAGCACTAATGGCACTGCGTCGTAAATACAAAGACGAACAACCTCTAGCTGGCGCGAAAATCATGGGTTGTATCCACATGACTATTCAAACAGCGGTATTGATCGAGACCCTTGTTGATCTAGGTGCAGACGTACGTTGGTCTTCTTGTAACATCTTCTCTACTCAAGACCATGCAGCAGCGGCGATCGCGGCAGCGGGCATTCCTGTATTCGCTTGGAAAGGTGAGACCGAAGAAGAATTCCTATGGTGTATCGAACAGACCATTCTTGCAGAAATGGGCAGCGATAAAGTTTGGGATGCGAACATGATCCTAGACGACGGTGGCGACCTAACTGAAATGGTTCACAACAAATTCCCTGAACTATTAAAAGACATCAATGGTATTTCTGAAGAAACAACAACCGGTGTTCACCGTCTATTAGAGATGATGGAAAAAGGCGAGCTTAAAGTGCCAGCCATCAACGTAAACGATGCGGTAACCAAATCCAAAAACGACAACAAATACGGCTGTCGTCACTCTCTAAACGACGCCATCAAGCGTGGTACTGACCACTTGTTGTCTGGTAAGAAAGCCCTTGTCATCGGTTACGGCGACGTAGGTAAAGGCTCTGCTGCTTCTCTTCGTCAAGAAGGCATGATCGTTAAAGTATCTGAAGTGGATCCAATCTGTGCCATGCAAGCGTGCATGGACGGTTTCGAAGTGGTTTCTCCATACATCAATGGTGTAAACACAGGCACCCTAGACGGCATCAACAAAGAATTATTAGGCACCACTGACTTAATCGTAACCACCACGGGTAACGTGAACGTATGTGATAAAAACATGCTTCAAGCCCTTAAGAATCGTGCAGTGGTATGTAACATTGGTCACTTCGATAACGAAATCGACACGGCCTTCATGCGTGAAAACTGGGAATGGGATGAGATCAAACCTCAAGTTCATAAAGTGTACCGTGACAAAGCCAGCGATGATCATTTGATCCTATTATCTGAAGGTCGCTTAGTGAACCTTGGTAACGCGACTGGTCACCCAAGCCGTATCATGGATGGTTCTTTCGCCAACCAAGTATTAGCGCAAATGTATTTGTACGAAAAGAAATTTGCTGACCTACCAGAAGCCGAAAAAGCGCAAAACATTTACGTGAAAGTTCTGCCTAAGAAACTGGACGAAGAAGTGGCCAAAGACATGGTTGAAGGTTTTGGTGGTGTGTTAACCAAACTGACACAAACCCAAGCAGACTACATTCACGTGAATGTAGACGGTCCTTACAAACCAGAAAGCTATAAGTACTAAGCGGTACTAAGCCATCCATTGCCGATAGTAAAATCGGCAATGGATAAAATACTTTTTCCTAATTAATTGACCATCTGGTGCTACAATAGCCTCAGATAAAACCTTGAGAGCCAGAGACCTATGGACAATTTCCGTTTAAGCTTTGAATTCTTCCCAACCAAAACGGAAGAAGGTACGGCCAAACTGTTCGCCACTCGCGACAAACTTGCCGAATTAAATCCTGACTTTTTCTCCGTGACCTATGGCGCCGGTGGCTCTACCCGTGAACACACCATAGACATCGTCACTGGCATGAATGCCAAAGGCATCAGTGCAGCGCCTCACTTATCTTGCGTAGGCGAAAGCAAAGCCAACATTAAAGAATTATTAAACCACTACGCACAAAACAACGTTGAACGCATCGTAGCATTACGTGGCGACTTACCATCTGGTATGGCTGCCAGTGCAGGTGAATTAAAATACGCCAACGAATTAGTTGAACTCATTAAGGCGGAACACGGTGACACCTTCCATTTAGAAGTGGCCGCCTACCCAGAAATGCACCCACAAGCCGCTAACTTTGAACAAGATTTACTAAACTTCAAACGTAAAGTCGATGCCGGTGCCGACAGCGCTATCACTCAATATTTCTTCAACGTCGACAGCTACTTCTATTTCTTAGACCGTTGTGAAGAAATGGGCATCGACATTCCAATCGTGCCAGGCATTATGCCTATCACCAACTACACCAAACTTGCACGTTTCAGTGACGCCTGTGGCGCCGAAATCCCTCGTTGGATTCGCAAGCAATTAGAAGCTTATGGTGACGACAGCGAAAGCATCATGAAGTTTGGTGAAGAAGTGATTACGCAAATGTGTGAAGACTTAGTCGAAAACGATGTACCAGGTTTACACTTCTACACATTAAACCAATCCGATCCATGCATTAATGTTTGGAAGAACTTAGGTCTTTGGTAATACTTTAGTCAGGCGTCAGGGGACTGACGTCTGACGCGAAAACCTTATACCTTTAATTTAAACTCTGTCTGGCCAGCACGCTAAACTCAGCTCCAGACATCAGATATCCGACTAACATTATGCGCCAACCTATTCGAGTGGAACTAGAAGCCGGTAAAACCTATTTTTGGTGCGAATGTGGTCGCAGCCAAACTCAACCGTTTTGCGATGGTAGCCACAAAGGCACCCCATATCAGCCGTTAAAATTTACCGCAGAAAAAACCGAAGCCAAGTTTTTATGTGCCTGCAAAGACACTGAAAACGCGCCCTTCTGTGATGGCAGTCATTCAAGATAACAACCCTATGCGCATTCCACGAATTTATACACCGCAGACTTTAACCCCTAATACCACTTTAGATTTAGATGACAACGCTGCTAATCATGTGGGTAAAGTATTGCGCATGCAGGCAGGCCGAGAACTCATCTTATTCAATGGCCAAGGCCTCTATCATTTTAATGCGGTTATCGAACACAGTGATAAAAAACGCGTAAGCGTTAAGCTGTTAGAAAAAATCGAAACCCATAATGAATCCCCTTTAAGTATCCATGTGGGCCAAGCCTTATCTAAAGGCGATAAAATGGAGTTAGTGATTCAGAAAGCTGTGGAGCTTGGTGTCACTAACATCACACCATTGTGGACAGAACACTGCGATGTAAAACTCAATGCCGAACGCATGGAGAAAAAGCTCAAGCAATGGCAAGGCATTATTATTAGTGCCTGCGAACAATGCGGGCGCGATATTATCCCAAGCCTAAATCCAGTTGTTAAATTTCAAGAGTGGATCGCAAGTGTAAACGGCGATGAAAAATGGGTGTTGGATCCAAGAGGCAATGCCGAACAAGCCACACCGGAAAGCGTATCGTCCGCTGTTATCGCCATCGGCCCAGAGGGCGGTCTTTCTCAAGATGAAATTCAACAAGCCTGTGATAATGGCTTTAAAGCCAAACTCATTGGCCCAAGAGTGCTAAGAACAGAAACAGCCGCGCTTACCGCGGTGACGTTATTGCAAAGTCAGTGGGGAGATTTTTAATTTTGCATTACAGGAACGTAAGAACAACACATTTTTAAATCATATATAGCATCTTCTTTATCTATTAGTTCAAAGTCGTGCTCTCTAAATATATTCCCCAAGTTAAAGCCCAACTGAAGCTCAATAAAATAAGTTTTATTTCTCTCGAAATAGAACTTATCAGAGCTGCTTACTGTAGATCCCGGCCAATTAACTTCTAAATCATATTCTCTAGGCTTAACTTCGACCCACGTGAACGCATAGTTTGGCAAAGAAACTAACTGTGTTTCGTTAATTGATATACGTGCATCAAATATAGTTGGTTCAACAACTCTTCTATATAGCACTAAGATTGTAGAGTTTAATCTTGGTTCTGGAATTATAACTTGCGAAAAATCAGGGGAATTTCTGGGTGGAAGTGCACAAGCTGTTATCATCAAACAGCCGCCCAAAAGTACTAAAAACCTTAAAGCACTAAACTTACCCATCATAAATTATCTTACTGCCACTTCTCGGCCAAAATCGCTTGCTCAATCATATCCAAATCTGGAATGACCGCATGACCTGTTTCTAATGTCACCGCCATTTTTTGGCCTTTTAACAAGGTTGTATTTTGATTTTCTTTAATGGCTGCTTCTTCGAGTTTTACCAAAGATGGAATCCCTTGGGTGATAATGCCAAAGAAACGTAAGCTGCCGGACTCGCCATTGGGCGCATTCACTACGGCAATACGCAAGTCTTGTCCTTGCGGGCCAGACTTTTGGCCACAGAAGGCTTCAAACGAGACAACCGGAATCATGGTGCCGCGCCATTCAATCACGCCCGCTAACCAAGTCGCTGCTGATGCAGTTGGCTGTGGCGCTTGATACGGAATAAGCTCTGCCATGGTCACGTTGGGCAATACAATGCGTCCACCCTGCATTGGAATTAACAAACAAGGTAATGCGTCGTTAGTTTGCTGGTCGGTCAATTGCTGCATGAGACTCATCCATCAAGCGTTAAGATTCTAAAGCACGTATGTGCTCTACCAAGTATGCGGCCAGTTGCTGTGGCGATCCGCTAAAACTGACGGCTCCGGTTTCACGAGAAGCATCCGGCATGGCGGCACTGGCGCAGGTTTCGCTGCTTTGCGCCCAAATTTGCACACCATCGTGTTGTAATTGTGACACCGCATCGGCTCCGTCATTACCCATGCCGCTAAATAAAATCACACCGGCTTGTGGAAAATGCTGAAGCGTATTCAATATCAGTTGATCCACTGAAGGGCCATAAGGACCAGGCCAAGGGCGATCCAAAACATCCACCGCGCCTTGTTTAAAGGTGACTTCTTTTTCTGCCGGTACAATGAGCACTTCACCATTATGTAAAGCCGTATCTTGTTCGGCGATACGCAATTTAAAATGGGAATGTCGACCCAAGACTTGTGCTAATACAGAAACAAATTGCGCATCGATATGCTGACCATAAACAAAGCCAACCGGTAAGCCTTTTGGTAACGCATCTAGAAACGCTTTTACGGCTTCTGGTCCACCTAACGAGCTGCCCAATACAAAGACATGGCTGGCTAGATTTTCGCTATCCGCCATGACATTCGCGGGTAAATCTAGTGTCGTAGAAAGCGGTGTCAGTTGTTCAATGGCGGCGAGATCCGCTTGTGTATTTCTTTCTACGATGAAGTCTTTGCCGATTAATTTTTTGAGCTTGGCGTAAAGACGTTTTTCCCACCTAGGGTATTCAGGTGTTTGCTGTGAGGGAGCGGCTTCAAAGCCCAATAACACAGGCTGATCTAATTCAAAAAACGCATCCAACAGGTCATGATCTTCTCTAAGATCAACTAACCATGCAGACACGTCTAGATCCATTCCTTTGAGTTCCAGACTTTGGGGGCTTAAGCTAATTACCTCACACCCAAAGTCTTCGATGGCACTGCGTAGTCGATGAATTTGTAATGAATCTTCAGCAACTACCGCCAACTTTAATGAGCCGTTTTCGCTCACTGATCCTTCCCTGTGATCTCTTTAATTTTGCCAAGCAGAATATCTTCTTGGAATGGCTTACCTAGGTATTCATTCACACCAATGGCCATGGCTCGCTCTTTATGTTTATCCCCGGTACGTGAGGTAATCATAATAATCGGCACATCTTTCAATACCGAGTGGTGACGCATTTGTGTGGCCACTTCGAAACCATCCATACGTGGCATTTCAATATCGAGTAACACCACGTCTGGCACGTGCTCTTGTAATACCGCCAGAGCATCAATACCATCTTTCGCGGTACGTACTTCCATTCCGTTACGTTCAAGTAGACGTGTAGTAACTTTACGTACGGTTACTGAGTCATCCACTACCAATACAGAAGTCACGCCATCATTGGCCGCTTCCAATTGCGCCTCGGCTTGATGCTCAAGGGCAACATGTTGTTTGTATTCAAGGCTGTTCACATGACGCATCATGTTTGGCAGATCCAGGATAATTACAACGCTACCATCACCCAAAATCGTACCACCGGACACACCCACAACCGTGTTGAACTGCGGACCTAGTGTTTTCACCACAATTTCACGAGAACCCATCAAGGTATCCACTTGAATCGCCGCAGGTTGTGAGCCACGCACCAGCACCACTGGCATTGGCACATTGCTATCACTTAAACGTAGAATATTTTCATCACGTAATAGGTTGCCCAAGTATTCTAATTGATACTCACGGCCGCCGTAGTGGTAAACCGGCTTATCTTGTTTGTAGAGCTCTATCAAATTCTTCGCACTGATACGCACGATACCTTCGATACTGTTCAGCGGAATCGCAAATAAGGCTTCGCCTACTTTGGTCATCAAGGCACGGTTAACCGATACGGTAAATGGCAAACGAATCACAAACTCGGTGCCTTTACCTTCTTGTGAATCAATCACAACGGTACCGCCCACCTGTTTGATTTCGCTGTTCACAACGTCCATGCCCACGCCACGACCGGAGATTTGTGTCACTTTCTCAGCGGTACTAAAACCAGCTTGTAAAATAAATTGCAGCACTTCTTGATCGGGCAGTTTCGCGCTTGGATCTAACAGACCACGCTCAATGGCTTTTTTGCGTACGGCATCTAAATTAATACCCGCACCATCATCCGCTAAGCGCAGAACAACATCACCACCGTCACGTGAAAGGCTTAAATAAATATTACCCATTTCTGGTTTGCCAGCGGCGGCACGTTTTTCTTGGCTTTCTAAACCATGGTCCACCGCGTTACGTAGCATGTGCTCTAAAGGCGAAATTAAGCGCTCTAATACGCTTCTATCCATTTCACCTTCTGCATTATTGACGTGCAATTCAACTTGCTTACCTAGCTCTTGACCCACTTGTCGTACGATACGGCGTAAACGCGGGACTAAGCGACTGAACGGCACCATGCGCGTTTTCATCAAACCTTCTTGCAGTTCGGTGTTAACTCGCGATTGTTGCAGTAGCAAAGTTTCAGCATCTTTGGTTTTGTTCAGCAAGGTGGTTTTGATGTCCATCAAATCCGATGCGGATTCCACAAGCGAACGGGATAGTTGCTGTAATTGAGAATAGCGGTCCATTTCTAATGGATCGAAGTCTTCGTAATCTGGACCTTGTTGTTCACGACGGAACAACACTTGCGCTTCTGTCTCGATATCCAAACGACGTAGCTGATCTTTCAAACGATCCAGTGTCGAATCCATCTCTTCAAGAGTGTAAGAGAAGTCCGTTACTTGAGTTTCCAAACGACCACGGCTAATAGATGTTTCACCGGCAAGGTTAACCAAGCCATCGAGTAATTCGGCCGGCACCTTGATCATTTCTTGCGGCTGAATACGCGCTTGCTGCGCTTGAGCTGTTTGCGCGGCACTGGTTTGTGGTTTCGCTTCGGCAGCAATAGTCTGTTGTGACTTAACCGGTAACGGCACAACATTATTTGAAGTGGTAGCCGATTCTGCTTGAAGAGCTTCTTCAACCTGAATAGCGCTACTTGCAATCGGCGCTTCAACCGTTAACGGCCCTTGCGCCCCTTGATTTAACCAAAGCTGTACACTGTCGATACGATTAGCGATTAAATCATATTGCTGGTGCAGCTTAGTAAATAGCGCATCATCACCTGACTGCTTGTTTACTAAACGCTGCTGTAATTCGTCTTCCATATCATGAGCAAGATCACCGATCTCACTCAAGCCAGCGATACGAGCACCGCCTTTCAATGTGTGTAGTACACGCTGAATAGATTCATTATGCTCTGAGTTATTGGGCTCACCTTGCCATTGCAAGATCACCGCATCTAACTCTTCCATTAACTCTTCAGCTTCTTCTAAAAAGATCTCAACCACTTCCGCATCGGCATCTAATGCCATGGTGGCAACGGAAATACTTTGTGGTTGATCCGCAGCTGGTTCATTAACCGGCGCTAATTCCAAATCAATATCTTGCTCCACCGGCAGATCTAATGATTCTCCAGCGATAAATAATTGAATAGCGGTAATGAGTTCTGGCGCTGACTTAATGGATTGTTGATTAGCTAAACCGTTTACCATATCCGCTAAACGGTCATGGCAAAGGTGTAATAGTTCAAATAACTGATCTGTAGCAGTTAAACGACCAAGACTTAAACCTTCGTATAAATCTTCCAACTCATGAGCTAGATCGCCAATGGCATTGATTTCAGCCATGCGTGCGCCACCTTTGAAGGTATGCAAGTCACGCTGTAATTCAGCCACTTGTAGCAAGTTGTCTTTATCTTTTTGCCATTCGTCTAATGACGCGCTAATAGAATCAACAAGCTCTTGCGCTTCTTCTAAAAAGATATCCAATAATTCAGGGTCAATATCTGATTGATCTTGTGCTGGCGTCACGTCTACTTCTGGTAATACCAGTTCGATTGCGTCATTTTCTTCTTGTACGGCACTTGCTTCTTGTACGGCACTTGCTTCTTCGACAGGACTTTCGTCTTCGACAGGCATTTCTTCAATGACGAGTGCTGGCACATCTGGGGCTTCACCGGTAAGCTGTTCAATCAAATCTGCAGCCGGTACAACAGCCTGACTGGCCGCCACCATGTCCATCATATTCAATAGACCTTCGTGGCCATCTTTTATGACATTAATAAATTCGTCATTGACAGAAATGGCATCCGCTTTCACTTTGCCATAAGCCACTTGTAGCGCTTCGCATAAACTCACAATTGGCAGTAAATCGGCCATTTGTGCGCCCTTTTCTAGGGTGTGCAATTCATCAACGATGGCATCCAACAGCTGCACATTACTTTCTTGTGCTTGCCATTGATCAAAACTCTCTTCCACATCCATCAAGATATCCATGCCTTCAGATAAGAAAATGGACAAGACTTGTGGATCAACATTATTACGCGATGCGTTTGTGCCTAGCTTTTGATGAAACTGCTGAATCAATTGCGCACTTAAACGCTGCACATCTGAGGTCAAATCTTCACACCCTGCAATTTTTGCAAACGGATCGGTTGCCAGCTGTGCAAAGCCTTCATCTATTAAATCTTTACCACGAATAAATAAATGAACAATTTCTGCGGTTGTTTCCACATGATAAGCGCGTAAATCTTTTGCAAAGTGTTCCAATACGCCAGCAATGTCTGCAATGGATTCGATATGCGCCATGTGCGCACTGCCTTTCAATGTATGTAAGGCACGTTGTAATTCATCGGTAATAGGAGAGCTGTAATCGCTATTTTGCTCCGCATCAATGAACTCTTGTACAACCGCTAAATGGGTCTCGACTTCGCTACTGAAAACTTCTAGCAGTTGCGGGTCAAGTCCTGATTGAGAGTCTTCAACAGAATCTTGCGCTTGTTGTGCAACTTCAATTTCTTGGTGTAACGCTTGTGACATGACGTCCGCGCAAGGAGCTACATCTTCCCCTTTTGAAACGGCATCGGCGTATTCTTGAATGAGTTTCACATCCACATCACAAGGCTTACGTTGTTCGAACCCTTTGATTAACTGCGGAATTTGCTCAACCATGAAATCAACAATGTCGATAAATGGTGTGCTTAATTGGATAGTTTTATCCAATAAGCGGTTAAACATATTCTCGATCGCCCAAGCGGTTTCACCGATCTCTTCGGCACCCACCATGCGACCACTACCTTTTAGAGTATGGAATGCACGACGAGTCGTAGTTAATGCATCACTATCATTATTGTTTTGCTTAAAGATCGGCCAGAATTCTTCAATGGTCTCTAATACTTCTTGCGCTTCTTCTAAAAAGATTTCGATAATTTCGTCATCAATTAAATCATCGTCATCATCTTCAAAATTCGTTTCAACTTGTTCGGGCTGTACTTGAGGCTCTTGAGGCTCTTCTGAAAACGACTCAACAACCTCAACCTCGTCTTGGGTGCTTTCATCTTGAGTGGTTTCGTCTTGATCACCAAGACCATCATCAAAAGCAACACTCCAATCGTCTTCGCTGGCGGGCTCTTCTAGGGACTGTAATGATTCACTGAACTCTTGATTAAGCGCTTGCGCTTCAAGTTGTTCTTGATCCTTGTCTTCTCCCTCAAACTCAAAAGAAATTTCATCAAGATCGTTAGGGGTTTCAGCTTCAATACTTTGAAGCTCAACCGTTTCAATAGTTTCTTCAGCAGGTAAATTGAATTCGATACTTTCGTCAGAAATGTCTGCTACAACATCCTCATCGAGTTCAACGAGAGATGTATCAGGTTCAATTACCTCTGCTTCAATTACGTCAGATTCGGAAGAGAAATCCACATCTTCTAGATCATCTTCTATGGCTTGAGCATCAAGGATGTTGTCGTCAGAGGTTAAATCGTGCGTGGGAATAAACGGTAAAATCACCTCACGAGCACGCAATAAAATACCATTGCTTTGGTTTTGGTGATTTTCCTCGAGGCGCTCAAGGAAGTATTCAACGCCACTCAAAGATTCGGCTAGTGCATCCAATAGCACTTCCGCAGGACGTTCTTGGCTATCTACGTGCTTATGTAAAATATTCGAACATGCACGGGCAATATCCGCTGCTTCCATTTGCGGCACCATGATTAAGGTGCCACGTAAATTCATTAACAACTCAGCGGCTTCACCCAGTAACGATAGCTCGCCTTGTTTTGAAGCATATTCAACAACCAGTTCTTTCACTTGCTCAATAAAGTTTTTCGATTCTTTAAGAACCACTTTTTGCGCTTCGCCAAGTTGTTGCGTCGTAGCCGATTCATTTTTCTGTCCGCCAAAACGATCGCTCAAACCAACCAAGGTGGCTTCAACATATAAAAGCGCACCGGCGATATCCATTAATTGAGTGTTATCAGCAGACTGATTGTTGTCGACAAAACCTTTAACAATTTCAAACTGATCTTGAATCACCTTACGCGGTACGCCTAAACCCAACATACCCATGGTGTCACTGATTTGTTTGAAACCAGGCACAAGACTCGCCAACTGCGATGGTTGTGCAACCTTATCCTGAACCAGTTGATCGAGCTCTTCTTTTAAGCGCGTAATTTCTTCAATTAGCGCCGAGGCAACTGAGCCCATTGTGGCTTTGTCTGGACCACCTAATGCTTTACGCTCTTCATCCACTTCGCTGCTAGAAGGTAAGGCATCATTTAATTTGTAGTCATTACGCACTCGCGTAATGTTGTCCGTGGCTTTTTCTGCGCGGGCCACATAGAACAATAAATTTTTCAGTAATTCTTCTGGCACTTGATCCAGTGCACGAGCACCATTGCTTAGAATATTTTTGAATTCTGGCTCAAGCTGTTTTAACAGTTCTTTAACGGCGCTATTTAGGCGAATGCCATCATTCAATAACCCTTCTAAAACCGCACTGGCCACAAACCACAATGATTCAGCTGAGGTATTTACAAATAACTTCGCTAAACGGCTGGTCACCTTGTGCAGATATTCAAGATTGGTTTTTGTGTCTTTGCCCTTGAGTACACCCAGCAAAGCCACCTGATACATCTGACGTAATTTTTTCAGAACATCTAAAAATTGCTTATCTGAATACTGGCGTACTTGTTTTTCATTAATCGGCTCAACTTGTTTAAAACTTGGTTGAAACAATGACGTTTCAGACAATAAGCTTTCACCGCGTGCGCCACGTAAATCATTTAAAACAGGTAATAAAACAACCGGCAGGTCACGACGACCCAGTTTGATATGATCAAGATAATTTGGGAGTTGCAAAATGGCTTGCATCAGCACTTCACGTGCTTCAGCTGCATGGTTCACGTTGTCATCCAGCATGGCTTGGACAACCGCTTCCATCTCTTCTGCCAGCATGGCAGCGCCGTAGAATTCCACCATTTGCAAAGTGCCACGCACTTGATGCAAATAGGTTAAACAAAATTTTAAGCGAGCAGTGTCATCAGGCGTTTCTACATAAGCTTCAAGCTCATACTGCGCCTGCTTTAATACTTCTTCAATTTCGCCTTTAACCCAATCAAGGGCTACGTAATCATGGCGATCGCCCATATTGGCTCCGCATCCTAGTTATTCTTTGCTATACACGCTTAATAAACGCGGTGATTTGTTCGCCTTTAACTGGTGTTACATCCGGATGCTGCCAATCCAGCATCTCACCCATCCCAATTAAAAGTAAGCCGCCAGGTGCCAGTCGATCAACCAAGTGGTTGAGTATTTCTTGACGCCTCCAATGGCGAAAATAAATTAGAACATTCTGGCAATAGATTATGTGACGAGTGGTTTTTGCCACTTTATCCAATTGCAAAATATTCACCTGCGCAAAGCAGGTATGTTTTTTAATCTCAGGGATAACCTGGTACTGCTCGCTATCATCCTGGATAAAATATTTTTGCTGATAAAACTCAGGCAACGTCACCAAGCGACGCTGAGAAAATGATCCCTGACGAGCCTTATTCAATACCGGCACACTAATATCTGTGCCCGTTACCAAGAAGCAATCTTGCTTATTGTCATCCTCAAGAATTTCATGAGCTAACACAGCAAGACTGTAAACTTCTTCTCCACTTGAACAACCAACACTCCAGATATCCAGTGGATTTTTTTTATCAAACTTCGCTTTGTGAGCATGAATGTACTTACTCACATATTCGAACGCAGCAGGATCACGATAAAAACGCGTTTCTTGAACTGTTAATCGATCCACCAACTTCGCCCATTCAATATTCCCCATAGGGTCATGGACGATACGCTCATAATATTCTTGGTAATTGTCACAGGCTACTTCGCGCATTCGCTGCATCAAACTTGATTGCAAAAACGATTTACGCTGCTCTGTCACATATATGCCGGTTCTTGCTTCGAGCAACTCTCGCCATAGGGAGAATTGCTCGTCAGTCATTTCCGGCAGGGCTTTTAACGTCCACCCTGACTGCGACACTGCTACCACCTAATTACACATTAGATTCAGGTAGCTTAAAGCCCGCTACGGATTCACGTAACTTGGTCGCCATCTCAGCAAGGTTACCGATGGATTTCGCCGTGGCGGTAGTACCTGCAGAAGTTTGCGATGTAATTTCTTGGATTACGTTCATCGTATTAGAAATGTGACCCGCAGATGATGCCTGCTGACGTGCAGCGTTAGAGATGTTTTGGATCAAGTCTGCAAGGTTTTTCGATACGGTTTCGATTTCTTCCAGTGCCACACCCGCGTCTTGTGCTAGACGTGCACCACGTACCACCTCAGCGGTGGTGTGTTCCATCGAGATTACCGCTTCGTTTGTATCGTTCTGGATGGTTTTAACCAGTGCTTCGATCTGCTTGGTCGCAGCGGCTGAACGTTCTGCCAGACGCTGTACCTCATCCGCTACCACCGCGAAGCCTCGACCTGCGTCACCAGCCATGGATGCTTGGATTGCAGCGTTCAAAGATAGAATGTTTGTTTGGTCCGCGATGTCGTTGATCAGGGAGATGATGTCACCGATCTCTTGCGAAGATTCACCCAGACGTTTAATACGCTTAGAAGTTTCTTGGATCTGTTCACGGATGTTATCCATGCCGTTGATGGTTGCTTGTACCACTTCAGCACCTTTGTTCGCGATCGTTACCGATCGCTCTGCCACCGAGGTAGACTCGGATGCGTTAGAAGATACTTGGTCGATGGACACGGCCATCTCGTTAATTGCGGCAGAGGCCCCGGCAATTTCTTGCGCCTGGTGCTCTGCTGCATCTGCAAGGTGCATCGCAGTAGACTGAGTTTCTTGTGCTGCCGATGCTACCTGTACCGCTGTCTCGTTAATCGCCGTTACAAGGGCACGCATTTGGTCGATCGCGAAGTTGATGGAGTCAGCAATCGCACCTGTAAAGTCTTCAGTTACCGTTGCCTGCGTGGTCAAGTCACCGTCTGCAAGGTCAGCCAGTTCATCAAGTAGACGTAGGATCGCCATTTGGTTGGCTTCGTTTTTGGTTTCCTCTTCTTTAAGAGTGCTTTGCGTATCTTGATACGTGATATAACCAACTGCACCTAGCATGGTTAATGCTAATACTGCCAATACGTAACCGATAAATTGCAAGAAGCCCCATGAAGACGCGCGGTCTGCATGCATGGTTGTCAATTCAGAAGATTTACCCAAAAGCGCTTGGGATTGGCTGAAAATGTTATTCGCAGATTCACGTACTTGGAACAGCTCAGGGGATGTTTCCAAGATTTCATCCACAGAACCCGCTACGAATTCGAACAGCTCAGAAATTTCGGCAAGAGAATCGATGGCCTCACGGTCTTTAACCGGTTGAATGTTCATAGCCACGTTACCTTCGATCATACCGCTTAATACACGACCGAATAAGTTAGCATCACGTCCGAAACTGTCGGCCGCCATTACCGCATCGTCACCACCGGACAATACCTTGTTAACCGAACGTACGATACGTTCCGCTAACCATGACTGACGTTGTGCAACGGCCACCTGTTCTGCAGGGGCATCGTTATCTAAAAGAATTTCTACAACTTCGTCGTATTCTACTTGCAACTGAGGAATGGTTTCAGAAAGCGTCGCGGCAACTTCGTGTAAGGACAATACCGTGTCACGAGTTTCAATGATTCGGTCAGCACTTTCACGCACGTCATCCCAAAGAGTTTGCATCTCATCGATGCCGTCAACTGGGCTAGGTGGTAAACCCGTTTCGCTGTTACCTTTTGCGATATAGCCCCAACGAGTTTCAAAGTTAGTACGAGCTGCACCTAAAAGTTTAAATGCCTCTTCTTTACCGGCCGCTGCTTCTACGGCGTTCTTTGCGATCTGCTGGGAAAGTACCCGCAATTCGCCAGAGTGAGAAATATATTGTTTATCTTGGTCCGACTTATACTGAACAAATACTGTGATACCGAGGAACGCCAAGATCAATACAACGAAGGCTGCCATAAAACCCAGTCGTGCAGTGTTATTCAGTAAAGTCGACAGGATTGCACTGCCCGCACTCGCTTTCATGTATAAACTCTCCGCAATCGTTACTTGCCATTATTCTAATTATTGCCACTACATTTTGTAGTAGGTACTTACTATACAGCAATATCCATATAGTTTTGATCATTAGCCAAATCTTCGAAGCTGAAAACCGGCCATAACTCTCCATCTCTGAGGTAAGCCCCAGAAATAAAAGCCTTTGCCTGATCCGGAACATCCAAATCAGAAGTGTCTTGTTTACTTTCCACTGGAAAATATTGCATACCCAATACAGCGTCGACAATCAAACCGTTCAGCAGATCACCTTTTTCGATGATCAGAGTACGTTTATCACGACCTGGGGTTGCACGCCCGCCTAAAAATGCAGCTAAATCCATGACGGGTACTAAGCGACCACGTACGTTTGCCACACCATGCACCCAGTGCTTTACACCCGGTACCTTGGTTAATTTAGGCGCGGTTAAAATCTCACTCACATCCGACATAGGCGCCACATAACGACGCCCACCAAGGATGAAGCCTACTCCGCGCCAGTTTTCCACTGCCTCGATACGAGATGGCAATTCTGCCGCATGGGAGCGACAACGACTGGCTATATCTTGGAGTAGTGCAAACGGTGTCATCTTAAGCCTCGCCGATCACACCTTGAATGGTTTCAGCCAACACATCTTCAGATACCGGCTTCACTAAGTAACCTTTGGCACCTTGACGCTGACCCCAAACCTTATCGGTTTCTTGATCTTTTGTGGTCACAATCACTACTGGAATGTGAGCCGTTTTTTCGTCTTTGCTTAGCTGACGAGTGGCTTGGAAACCGTTAAGACCAGGCATTACGATATCCATTAATACCACGTCAGGCAGTTCTTCACGCGCCAAAGCCACGCCATCCGCCCCATTTTCTGCCGTCAATACTTCGAAGCCTTTTGCTTCAAGCATGGATTTCAGAGTAAATGTTTCAGTGGGCGAATCATCAACAATCAATACGCGCGCCATAAGAACCTCAATTTTTTCTAACTAATTATTTACACTAAGTGCTCGTAACATTACTTCACGTGATTACGAATGGCACCTAATAATTCATCTTTACTGAAAGGCTTAGTCAGATACTGGTCCGATCCAACAATTCTCCCTTTTGCCTTATCAAACAATCCATCTTTACTTGATAGCATTACCACAGGTGTGTCTTTGAAATTAGAGTTATTTTTGATCAAGGCACAGGTTTGATAACCATCTAAACGGGGCATCATAATATCAACGAAGATGATATTAGGGTGGTTATCAGCAATTTTTGCCAAAGCATCGAAACCATCCGTGGCCGTAATCACGTTACAGCCTACTTTTTTTAGCAAGGTTTCAGCGGTGCGGCGGATGGTTTTACTATCATCTATCACCATCACTTTAATATTTTCGAAGTTGTCCGCCATAAATCAGCCTATTGCAGGTCGGTTGTATTCTTATTGTGTGTGACCAGCCTGATAGTCACATAGCAGGTCTTTGTACCATACTCGTGCACCGCATTCTATAGTCACTTAGACCGAATGCGAACCACTTGCTAGAACATTTCTTCTAATTTTCAAGGTACAATGGCAAAAATTCAACTGTTAAGGCGTGGTAATCATGAGCATCAAACTGGGCATTGTGATGGATCCCATCGAATCCATTAGCTTCAAAAAAGATACCTCCTTAGCGCTATTGGATGCCGCACAGCGCAAGGGCTGGGAGCTTTTCTATATGGAAGACAAAGACCTTGCCCTAGAGAACGGCGTGGCCGTTGCTAACATGGCCCCGCTGAAGGTCGCCATGGACCCAAACAAGTGGTTTGAGAAAGGTGAAGCCAGCTGGCAGCCACTAGGCGATCTTGATGTGGTTCTCATGCGTAAAGATCCCCCGTTTGATAACGAGTACATTTACAACACCTACATACTCGAACGCGCGGAACAACAAGGCACCTTGATTGTGAACAAGCCGCAAAGCCTGCGAGACTGTAATGAGAAGGTATTTGCCACCGCCTTTCCTGAGTGCTGCCCAGAAGTATTGGTCACCCAGGATGCTGCTCGACTGAAAGCATTCCATAAAGAACACGGGGACGTCATCTTCAAGCCACTAGATGGCATGGGTGGCTCTTCCATCTTTCGCTTAAAACATGACGACCCCAACGTCAGCGTGATCATCGAAACCCTCACCGATCATGGCAACAGCAGCATCATGGCGCAGAAGTACATTCCTGAAATCAAACAAGGGGATAAGCGCATTTTAATGATCGATGGCGTACCTGTGTCACACTGTTTAGCTCGTATTCCCGCACAAGGTGAGACCCGTGGTAATCTTGCCGCCGGCGGCCAAGGGGTGACCCAAGAGTTAAGCGAACGCGACCGCTGGATTGCAGAACGTGTCGGTCCAACGCTTAAAGAAAAGGGATTAATCTTCGTAGGTTTAGATGTGATCGGTAATTACCTAACCGAGATCAATGTCACCAGTCCAACTTGCGTGCGCGAAATCAGTCGCGACTCTGGTCAAGATGTGGCCATGATGTTGATGGATGCCATCGAAGTCCGCCTGAATAGCGCCAAATAACGCACCAATTGAAAGGTGTCTGACCAGCGAAAACATAGCGTTTACGCTGGTCATCAGGCAAAATACCAGAAATTAATTAGGCTTTAACATATCCATGAGTCCAACCGCTGCCGTAAATGATTATGACCGATTTAGTTTTGCCGTTTTCGTGGCATTACTGGTTCATCTTTTGATCATTTTTGGTATTGGCTTTTCATTACCAGAAAAGCAAAACAGTGCCACCACGTTAGATATTACCCTTGCACAAACATCCGACTCGCGCGCGCCGGACGAAGCGGATTTTCTTGCACAAGCCAACCAAGAAGGCAGCGGCACGCTATCTGAGCGAGCCGAAATGACCACCACAGAATTAGCCGACTACGCAGCTGAAGACATACGCAAGACCCAACGCTTACAACAAACCGCCAGCGCGCCACGACCAAAAGATCAAAGCTTTCAAAGTATCACCAGCTTAATGGCTGACTTTGATATTCAAAGCCACCAGCTAGAGCAAGAATTAAAAGCCCTGCAATTACCCGAAGGCCCAACCAAAAGCTTACTGGAGCGCAGCCTAGAAATTGCCAGCTTAGAAGCCAAACTGGATCGCCAACGTCAGACGTTAACCAAAGCCCCACGCACCAAACGACTGACCGCCACGTCTACCCGTCAAAGCAGTGATGCGTTGTACATGAACCAGTGGCTGCGCAAGATTGAATCCACAGGTAACCTCAATTACCCCGCCGAAGCCATACGACAAAACATCAGTGGCAGTCTACGCTTACTGGTAGCAGTCAGAGCCGATGGAACCATCCATGAAATCAAAGTCATGGAAAGCTCGGGGCACAAAGTGCTTGATGATGCCGCCAAACGTATCGTGCATTTGGCCGCACCTTTTGCCCCATTCTCGGAGGAAATGCGCAAGCAAGCGGACATTTTAGAAATCATCCGAACTTGGCAATTCCAGCAAACCCAATTCTCAACCAATAGTTAATCAATGTCCGAATCGATTGATTTAAAACACCACCTTCTTCTGGCCATGCCGTTACTGGATGACCCTTGGTTTAAAAACAGTGTGTGTTACATCTGTGAACACAACGACCAAGGCGCCATGGGCCTTGTGATCAACAAACCCATGGGTATCCATCTGGGCGACATTTTGGGCGAACTCGATATTGAAGCCAGTCATGAGAAAGACCGCAGCATCATGCAAGGTGGCCCGGTATCCCCTGAGCAAGGCTTCGTGCTGTATCACGGCGATGATCAAGACGTGCAGAACATGGTAGTCAATGCGCCAGTGCGCCTGACCACATCCAAAGACATTTTAAGCAACATGGCACAAGGCACAGGTCCAGATGACGCCATTATTTGTTTGGGATATGCCGGCTGGGAAGCAGGTCAATTAGAAGCTGAAATTGCCAACAATAGCTGGCTCACGGTACCGGCGGATGAAGAACTATTATTTCATACCAGCAGCGATCAAATGGCCGCCAAAGCCGCCAGCAAATTAGGTATCGATTTAAATCTCATGAGCAGTCAATCTGGGCACGCATAACAAATAAGGCCAACATGACCACAGCGGTAAGCAACAAATACCAATCCATTATGGCCTTCGACTTTGGCACCAAGCGCATTGGCATTGCCATGGGGCAACGGGTCACCGAGAGCGCCAACGGCATTGGCTGCATTAACGCCCGCGACGGTATTCCCAACTGGGAACAGCTGGATCAACTCGTCAAAGAATGGCAGCCGGATGCGTTTGTGGTGGGCTTGCCCATCAACATGGACGGCACACCTAGTGAAATGTCCCGTCGCGCCAATAAATTCAGCAATCGTTTAAACGCACGTTACGGTAAACCCAACTTTACTATTGATGAGCGCTTGAGTACCTTTGCAGCCAAAGAAGAAGCCAAGAGCCAAGGCCACAAAGGGCACTATAAATCCGATCCTGTGGATGCCCTTGCCGCGCAATTTATTTTAGAATCTTGGTTTAACGAACACCCATTAGATGCAACCCCATAGTCACAGGCAAAACACCGCCTTGCATCGCACCAGATAATCGCATTCATACCCATGGCTTTGGCCAGGTTTTAGGAGAATTCATGTCCTTGCCCCAACCGGAACAACTCATCGCCAATATGGCTTCAGCTCTTTCTCCCATTACGCAGCAAGATCAAGATGTGGTCATGGTGGGCATCCATACAGGTGGTGCTTGGGTGGCACAACAATTACACGACACATTAAAGCTCGAGAGCGAACTGGGTTTATTAGACATTAGTTTTTATCGTGATGATTTCAGCCAAAACGGTTTGCACCCAAAAGTAAAAGGCTCGCAACTACCGGATATCGAAAATAAAACCGTCATCCTAGTGGACGACGTCATCATGTCTGGTCGCACTATTCGTGCCGCCATGAACGAATTATTTGATTACGGTCGCCCTGAAAAAATCATCCTCGCCTGCTTGTTGGATGTGGGACACCGCGAACTGCCCATCCAAGCGGATGTGGTGGGCGAGAAAATTGAACGCCCAGTGAATCAACGCATTAAATTAAGCGGCCCAACCCCGTTAACCCTGTCCACCGTGACCCTAGACAAATAAGGTTTACAACATGCAGCCAATGGATCCCAACCAGATTCAGTTAAATTCCGAGGGTCGCCTTAAACATTTCTTAACCACAGAAGGTTTAAGCAAAGAACTGCTCACCGAGATCATCGACACGGCAAACAGCTTTATTAGCACGCAAGAGCGCAGCGTGAAAACCGTGCCCTTATTACGCGGCAAAACCGTGGTGAATTTATTTTTTGAAAACTCCACCCGAACCCGTTCCACGTTTGAATTGGCCGCCAAACGTTTAAGCGCCAACATTCTAAATTTGGATATCGCTCGCAGCGCCACCAGCAAAGGCGAAACCCTAATGGACACATTGTGGAATTTAGAATCCATGTATTCCGACATGTTCGTGGTGCGTCATGCCGACTCCGGTGCTGCCCATTTTATTGCGCAACACATTACCCCAAACGTAGCGGTCATCAACGCAGGTGATGGCCGCCATGCCCACCCGACACAAGCCATGTTGGACATGCTGACGATTCATCGTGAGAAAGGGGCGTTCGAGAATTTATCCGTGGCCATTGTGGGCGACATTCTTCACAGCCGCGTGGCCCGCTCACAAGTGTACGCGCTAAAAACCCTAGGTTGCCAAGACGTGCGAGTCATTGGTCCAAATACCTTAATCCCTAAAGATATTGAAAGCTTAGGCGTGCGCGCATTTAACAACATGCAACAAGGCCTAAAAGGCGTGGATGTCATCATCATGTTGCGCTTACAAAAAGAGCGCATGCAAACCGCCTTGCTACCAAGCGAATCTGAATACTACCGCTTGTATGGTTTAAACACTGACAAACTGGCTTACGCCAACCCAGAAGCCATCGTCATGCACCCAGGTCCAATAAACCGCGGCGTTGAAATTGAAAGTGCCGTGGCCGACGGCCCACAAAGCGTCATACTAAAACAAGTGAGTAACGGTATCCCAATGCGAATGGCAGTGATGGCCATGGCCATGGGCGGACAAAATCAAGAACAGACCTTGCAAGAACAAAACAGCGAGGGAGCAAAATAATGCAGCTACAACCTCAACATACTTTATGCATTCGTGGCGGCCATGTTTTTGACCCAAGCCAAAATCTTGATGCCGTCATGGACATCTACATTGAAAACGAACGCATCGTTGCATTAGGTGCCGCGCCTCAAGGCTTTACGGCCAACACCACCATTGATGCCAGTGGTAAAAAAATCTTTCCAGGTTTTATCGATCTTCATAGCTTTTTAGCCGAGCCCGGTTTTACCCAAAAAGGCAGCATCGCCAGTGAAACCCAAGCAGCGGCACAATCTGGATTCACCACAGTGTGCTGCACTCCCAACACCAAACCTGTGATCGACAGCGCAGCGGTGGCTTCATTGATTCAAGAAAAAGCCAAGCAGGCAGGTTACTGTAATGTGCTGACCATAGGCGCGTTAACCGCAGGTTTAGAAGGGGAGCAACTGAGCAACATGTCCGGCTTAAAAGAAGCCGGTTGTGTGGCCTTAAGTAACTTGGAATTACCGTTTAAAGACAGCCACGTGATTAAACAGTGTTACAACTACGCAGCCGGTTTTGACATCATTGCCATGGTGACACCAATTGATAGCGCACTGGCTCATGGTGGTTGCATGCACGAAGGTCCGGCCAGCACGCAAATGGGTTTAGCTGGTGTACCGGTAAGTGCAGAAACCTCAGCCTTAGCGCAACACCTAATCTTGTGTGAAGAAACCGGTGTACGCCTGCACATCTCACGCATCAGCAGTGCGCGTTCATTAGAGATGATCATCGCAGCACAAGACAAAGGCTTGCCTGTTACCGCTGATGTCGCCCTAGGCAATCTCGTGTTCACCGATGAAGATTGTCGCGGCTACAACAGCTTAATGCATGTATCCCCTGTTTATCGCAGCGAACACGATCGCCAAGCATTATTAGCCGGCGTGAACAGCGGGCATTTAGCCATTTGTTCTAATCACTTGCCGCAAGATTTGGCTTCTAAAATGGCACCATTCTCTGCCAGTGAAACCGGCATCAATAGCTTGAATAATTTCACCCAAGTATTACTGAGCTTGGTACAAAAAGGCGAACTGAATTTAAACGCAGCCATTAAAGCCGTGACCCAATTACCCGCCAAGGTACTGCACAAAAAGTTGGGCAGCATTGCGTTGGAGCATAGAGCCGATTTGTGCATCGTAGATGAAACCGCCTCGCACAACGTAAGCATCAGCACCCAAGCCAGCAAAGGGGCAAACAATCCTTGGAACAACCAAACTCTAACGGGATTGGTCACCTGCACCATTAATGGTGGCCACATAGTGCATCAGATTTAAT
>JABXIK010000100.1 GCA_013373125.1 Gammaproteobacteria bacterium
CAAAGTAAAACTCAATGGGCTGTGCCATTAGACAATCCTTCAAGTGCATCAAAAGCCACATGTAAACACAGGCTAGCGAAAGAGTACAAGCGCCACACTTACACAGAATGAAGGATGTAACACACCAACCTTATTGGTCAGGTTACGCCGAGTTAGAAGATAGCCCCATAACCCAGATGAACCTTACGCCCATGCTTTTGTCTTAGAGAATTGCCAATAAAAACAAGTGAATACGGATTCACATGGCACATTTGTACTGCTAGATTCTAGAATCCGTGGACATGTGAGCCATTAACAGTCTGTTACATAAAAAAAACATCCTGTAACGCTTTGACTGAAGGTAGCTTTGCGCTAATCTGCTCACCTGATTTTTGGCCATCAAAGACCAAAGACGGGATAAAAATAATAAAAAGCCCATGAAAACGATATATTCCTATAAAACTTTGCTGCTAACAGGCGTTTTTGCTGTGAGTCATCACGCCACGGCACAGCTGCAAGCGTTAGACGATGCTCAAATGGAGCAAACCGTCGGTCAGGCTTATATTGAAATGGACTCCCGCTTAGAAGGCACAGAAAAATTCAGCCGCATTACGTTTGGCCAAAACGTGAAAATCCAAGCCAACGCAGACAGTCTTACCCTAGGTGGCAACTACGACAATGGCTTAGGTCTTGGCACCGGCACTGACTTCAACGCCACTAATATCTCCTTGGGTTACATCGATACCGCCACTGGCGCTATTGTACCGTTCGAATTCACCAACCCTTACATCGAGTGGGCAGTGAACGACGTTACTAATGACATGGTGGGCTTCCGTATTGGTTTTGAAGACGCTAAAGGCATCCTGCAAGGTAACTTTGCCAACTTCAGCGGCAACATCGGCATGACCATTAATGGCAACCCAGCCAGCTTATTCACAACAGCCGGCGGCAGCATCACTAATAATCGCGCCACGTATATTGGCGAGACAGCGGGTAGCTGTACCGATGGTTCTGATTGTGTTTCCTTAGCCAATGTACAAAGCCTATCTGTGGCTGACAGCGATGGCACAGGCACAGCGGACTTCTTTTTATCCTTCCAAAAACAATCTTTAGATTGGGGCCAAGGCCCAGTGGCCACCAAAGGCTTCTTCATGAACGTACCCACCAATACCAACCTAGATGTCACCACCACGGGTTCTAGCACTGGTCGCTTGGCGACCGAGTTTATTGATCGCGGAATTGGTCGCTGGAACGTGACAGCAACCCCATAACCTTTGCCTAATCGCACCCTATTCATCTTTGCTTGAAAACTCTGCGTTTCGCCTGATGGGCACCCTTGTTATAATGCCGCCCAAATTTAACCCCACAAATACTAGGATCATTCAATGGGCCAACGTACTGCTTTATATGATGCACACTTAGCTGCTGGCGCGAAGATTGTCGACTTTGGCGGCTGGGACATGCCCATCCATTACGGTTCTCAAATCCAAGAACACAATGTAGTACGTGAAGACGCTGGCATGTTCGATGTTAGTCACATGACCGTTGTGGATATTACCGGCCCTGATGCGCAAGCTTATTTACAGTATTTATTAGCAAACGATGTGGCCAAACTCACCAGTGAAGGTAAAGCCCTTTATAGCGGCATGTTGAATGAAAAAGGTGGTGTCATTGACGATTTGATCGTATACCGCGCCGACGCCTTAGGTGGTTACCGCGTAGTAGTAAACTGCGCCACTCGCGAGAAGGATTTAGCTTGGATGAATCAGCAAATTGCCAAATTCGATGCGCAATTAACTGAAAAGCCAGACCTAGCCATGATCGCCGTTCAAGGCCCAGAAGCCATCGAAAAAGCCAAACAAGCCACCAGCGCCGAACAAGCCGCTGTGATTGAACAATTGGCCATCTTCCAAGGTTTACCATGTGGTGACTGGTTCATTGGTCGCACAGGCTACACAGGTGAAGACGGTTTAGAAATCATGATCCCAGCGTCTGAAGCACAAACCTTCTGGGATGCCCTACTTAACCAGGGTGTAAAACCAGCAGGCCTAGGTGCACGTGATACCCTTCGCCTAGAAGCCGGCATGAACCTATACGGCAACGACATGGATGAAACCATCACGCCATGGCAAGCAGGCATGGGCTGGACCCTTGCATTAAAAGACGAGCGTGAATTTATCGGTAAAGCCGCACTATTAGCTGAAAAAGAAGCCGGTATTGAATACAAGCTTGTGGGTCTGGTACTCGAAACCCGCGGTGTAATGCGCAGCCACCAAAAAGTGATTTTCACCACGAGTGATAAAACCGGTGAAGTGACCTCAGGCACTTTCAGCCCCACTCTTCAGCAATCCATCGCCATGGCCCGCGTACCAGCGGATGCCGGTACCGAGTGTGCTGTGGACATGCGTGGCAAGGCTGTACCTGTGCGCATGGTAAAAATGCCTTTCGTGCGTAATGGCAAGAAAGTTTACGAATAATTCAAAGGTTCTGGCGTCACTTTCCCGTGGCGCCCCCTTTTAAAAAATAAATTTCGGGCTACACTAGCCCCATTCATTATCACCCTATTTAAGGAACACAACATGGCTCAAATCCCAGCCGAACTAAAATACGTGGCGTCTCACGAGTGGATTCGCAATGAAGGCAACGGCATTGTGACCGTGGGTATCACGGATTTCGCCCAAGAACAGCTAGGCGATGTGGTTTTCGTTGAATTGCCAGAAGTGGGCAGCGAAGTGAACAAAGATGACGCCATCGCTGTAGTTGAATCTGTAAAAGCTGCCAGTGACATCTATGCCCCTGTATCCGGTGAAATCGTTGAAGTAAACGAATCTCTAGTAGATGAGCCAGAAAAAGCCAACAGCGAGCCTTACGATGACGCTTGGTTCTTCAAAGTGAAACTATCTGAAGAAAGCGAACTAGAAGACCTTCTAAGCGCAGACGAATACGCCGCTGAGTGCGAATAACCAGCACCCACTTCATAAAAGAGCAGCTTCGGCTGCTTTTTTATTGCCTGCCATTCCCCACCCCTAACTTCTTCACACATTGAAAATACCCGCCTATATTGGTCTAGTATTATTAAATACCTGTATCTAACAGCTTTGCTTTTGCCAACAACGGGATGTCTCTTGGCTAAACTACAGCACTTGATCAACAAGACCCGCAACCGCGTGATTATGGCCCTGCTGATACTGGCCGTAATATTGACGGCTTCGGTCTACACCATGAACACCATGTTCAAGGCCCAGCAGTTTGACGCCAAGGTCATTAACCAAGCTGGGCGTCAACGCATGCTATCCCAGCGTATTGCATTATCCGTCAATTTATTAGTGCAAAAGATTCGCAATCAAGACCCCAAACAAGACACCATTCGCTCCATGCTGTTGGAATCCGCCAATCTCATGCTCAGCAGCCATAATGGCCTGATGAATACCGCACCATCTGATGAAATTCAAAAGCTATACCGTTCTGGAGACCCATCTCTCGACCAAGATGTAAAGCAATACGTAAAAAGCGCACTGAATATCTTGGATGCCACCCGCACAGAACACATCAACCCAGATGATCTTCTGCAATTTGAGACTCACAACATTAATTACCTGTTGTTTCGCTTGAATATTGTCGTCAATGCTTACGAAGAAGATGCCGAACAACGCTTAAGTAATAATATTACGGCACAAACTGTTTTATGGTTAATCACACTCACTTTATTAGTGCTTGAATACCTTCTTATTTTTCGTCCTACCATTCGACTCATTCGCAAAAGCTTTGAACAACAAACCCTCAAAGAAAATCGCATTCAGTTAGCGGCTAACAGTGCCAGTTTAGGCATCTGGGAATATGACATCCGAGATGAGTCACTGCTGTGGGATGATCAAATGTGGCGGATTTTTTATGAAAGCGGCCCTAAATCTCACATTGCCAATTACGAACTATTTGACCAAAGAGTACACCCAGAAGATAAAGAAAGAGTCTCTGAGAATTTTCAATACGCGATTGCCCATCAAACGAATATGGATTTCACCTTCCGTATAATCACACCTAGTAAAGAGCTACGCTATATCCATGTGTATTCCATAGTCGAATACGATCATCGCGGTAACGCTATTCGTATTGTGGGTACCAACAAAGACATCACCGAACAAAAACACAAAGAAGATAGTTTAATCGAAGCCAAGCACAAAGCTGAGGTGGCCACTCGCATCAAGGGCGAGTTTCTTGCCAGCATGAGTCACGAAATACGTACTCCGCTAAATGGTGTCATGGGCATGCTAAATCTTTTAAAAAATACGCCCCTCACACCTGTGCAATCACAACGGGTCACCATTGCACTTTCCAGTGCTCGAACGTTATTAGCCTTAATTAATGACATTCTGGATTTCTCAAAAATCGAAGCCGATAAACTACAAATCGAAACCATCGACTTTGATTTAAACAAATTACTGATCGAGCTGGTGGAGAGTCTAGCCCCGCTGGCCGAAAACAATAACATCGAACTCATACTCGATACCATTCAAGTGGAACATAAACGAGTACTGGGTGACCCTGGACGCATTCGTCAATTACTCACGAATTTATTATCCAATGCCATCAAATTCACCAAAGAAGGCCATGTCATTTTAACCGTCAGTTTAATGCAATACTCAGAAGAAACTTGGCAGTTACAGTTCAGCGTTGAAGACACGGGTATTGGCATACCCGAGGATAAAATTGACGGACTGTTTGATGCCTTCTCTCAAGTGGACTCATCAACAACACGACTTTATGGTGGTACGGGTTTAGGTCTCGCGATTGTAAAACGTTTATGCATCGCCATGGGTGGCGGCATTCATGTCAGCAGCCAACTCAATCGCGGCTCACGTTTTTATGGCAGTCTACTTTTAGGCAAGTCAGCCAATAGTGAAATTCTTGCTCCCGATTTTGATGTAAGCCAATTAAATATTTTGATTGTGGACGATAACTCGGTAAACCTTAATATTTTATCCGAGCAACTCAAACATTGGGGTATTAATGTTACCTCCGCCAATTCAGGTCAGCAGGCCATTAATATATGCGAACAACGTTTTCAAGCGAATCAAGCATTATTCGACATTGCTATTCTCGATATGCAAATGCCAAGCATGGACGGTGCGGAGTTAGGCAAAATATTAAAAGATGATACGCGTTTTACAAATATGAATCTCGTCATGATGACCTCCATGAGCATGGAGAACGACAGCCAATTCATGGCCGATATTGGTTTCTGTGCCTACTTCGCAAAACCTGTCACCACTTCAGATTTATTTCTTGCATTGAGTGTCATTGGTGACAACGGCGAAGCCTTACGTAAAGCCACACCACTATTAACCCATGACTATTTAAATAGTTTAAATGCGAATGAGCTGCAATCCGAAGTCGATATCAAAGAGCAAGTAGCCAAATTGCATAACCCTCATATCTTATTGGTGGAGGACAACAGCATAAATCAAATGGTGGCCATCGATTTATTAGAAGACATTGGCTTTATCGTCACCTGCGCCAACGACGGCATAGATGCCTTAAATATCTTAAAAGATCGCCCACACGATCCCTTCACGTTAATTTTAATGGACTGCCAAATGCCGCAAATGGATGGCTTTGAAACCACCCGTCAAATTCGCGCGGGCACTTCGGGCATTATTCACGCCGACACCCCCATCATCGCGTTAACCGCCAACAACATGGAAGGGGATCAGCAAAAATGTCTAGACGCCGGTATGAACGGTTTTATTTCCAAGCCTATTGAACGAGCACTGCTGGAACGCATCATTGTTTCTTGGCTCATGCCCGCTTGATCATTCCTAAAATCTGACAAAGATCAGTACTTAATTTTCTAACCTCTTTACACTGCAATTTTCGTTACGCACTAATCAACATGACAGAATTAAAACGCTCCATCGGTTTTTCTATGCTCACCCTTTACGGTCTTGGCACCATATTGGGTGCCGGTATTTATGTGCTGGTAGGCAAGGTGGCCATCACAGCAGGCATTTATGCCCCCATATCTTTTTTAATAGCCGCATTATTAGCCGGTGTGAGTGGTTACAGTTATGCCAAGCTAAGTGCGCTGTTTCCAAAAAGTGCAGGCGAAGCGGTCTACATTCAAGAAGCCTTTAATAGGCAAACACTATCCACCGTCATTGGCTGGATGGTAGTGCTCACAGGTATTGTCAGTGCTGCCACCATCAGCAAAGGCTTCGTGGGTTACTTACAAGTTTTCGTCTCTATCCCTGATTTTTGGGCCATCACTTTATTGCTCATTACCATGACTGCTCTGGCCGCGTGGGGAGTGAGTGAGTCCGTCATGGTCACCGCCGTCACTACCGTCATGGGCATTGTGGGTTTGGGAATTATTTTAATTTACTCCTTACCTGCGTTTACAACCTTGCCTGATCGTATTCACGAACTGACACCATCCTTTAACGATGGCGCCATTTGGTACGGCATATTACTCGGTGCTTTTTTAGCGTTTTATGCCTTTATCGGATTCGAAGACATGGTCAACATGGCCGAAGAGGTCAAACAGCCGCAACGCTCATTACCCAAAGCCATCATTGCCGCCATCGTCATCAGCAGCTTGCTGTATTACTTCATTGCTCTGGCTGCCGTCTTGCAATTGCCAATCGAGGAACTCACTGCCAGCAAAGCACCCATGGCGGACATTATGCAACGACACAGTGAACCCATGGCGTGGTTCATCAGTTTGATTTCATTAGCCGCCGTGGTGAATGGCGCCTTAGTGCAAATCATCATGGGGGCTCGCGTGCTATACGGCATGGGCAAGCAAGGGTTAGCGCCACTGTGGCTTGCCACCTTGCACCCCAGCCGTAAAACACCGCTACTGGCCACGGTACTTTTGGGCGCCGTGGTATGGTTTTTAGCCACAAATTTGGACTTAACCAATTTAGCCAAGATCACCAGTTTCATCATTATTGTGGTGTTTCTACTGGTGAATAGCGCCCTCATCACCCTGTATTACCGCGGCCAAACTGGCGCCATCAAAGTATGGATGCCCGCACTGGGAGTACTGATGTGCTTGGTATTTTTGTGCTTGCAAATTGTACAAATGGTGACATCAGGGGCCCCCATTGCTCATTAATACATCAGCTAATTGCAAGGCATTCACGCCAACATGAGCAATCTTTGCAATCGCACCTAAAGGGGCGGTTTTGACCGTAATTCCCCTGACAACCTCCATGGCCACTGATACAATCCGGCGCAATTATTATCCAGCTAAACCGCCGTCATCCCTTGATGGATAACGGCAGACTGACTTAAAAAGGCACCTCCATGGCGACTCTGTCCAACACTCGATTAAGCGATTTAGAAAATCGTAATGAATTCATTGGCCGTCACTTAAGCTTAAACGTGGCAGATGTGAACGCCATGCTGGCCGAAGTCGGCGCGGACTCTCTTGATGACCTAACGGCGCAAATCGTGCCTAAGTCCATCCTGCGCGAGCCATTCCTAGAAATGAATGACGCTGTGCCAGAAGCCGAAGCCCTAGCCAACTTGAAAGCCCTTGCCGATCAAAACAAGGTATTCAAAAGCTTCATCGGTATGGGTTACCACGACACGCGTCTACCTAACGTAATCGTACGTAACGTATTAGAAAATCCAGGTTGGTACACCGCCTACACCCCGTACCAGCCAGAAATTGCCCAAGGTCGTTTAGAAGCCCTTTTAAACTACCAACACATGATCATCGAATTAACCGGCATGGAATTGGCCAACGCGTCTTTGTTAGATGAAGCCACCGCCGCTGCCGAAGCCATGGCCTTGATCAAGCGCCAAGTGCGTAAAAACAAGTCTAATGTCTTCTTTGTGGATGAGTTATGTTTGCCACAAACCATCGACGTATTAAAAACCCGTGCTGACGGTTTTGGTTGGGAGCTACACATCGGTCCAGTAGAAACCGCCGCCGACGTAGAATGTTTCGGTGCCCTTCTGCAATACCCATCGGTGGACGGCAACATCAATGACTTTGGTGAGTTGATCGGACAACTACACGAGAAAAACGCCATGGTGGCCATGGCCACAGACCTAATGGCGTTGACCATGTTGAAATCACCGGGCGAGCTAGGTGCTGACGTCGCACTGGGTAACAGCCAACGCTTTGGTGTGCCAATGGGCTTTGGTGGCCCGCACGCGGCCTTCTTTGCCACAAAAGATGAATTCAAACGCGCCATGCCAGGTCGTTTAATCGGTGTATCCATCGATGCTTCTGGCAACCGCGCTCTACGTATGGCTCTACAAACTCGTGAGCAACACATTCGTCGTGAAAAAGCCACGTCTAACATTTGTACGGCTCAGGTTTTACTGTCCAACCTTGCGTCTTTCTACGCGGTTTATCACGGCCCTGATGGCATCAAGCGCATCGCACAACGTATTCACCGCATGACCGAAATTATGGCAGCGGCTTTAACCGATGCCGACATCGAAGGCCTAGTAGTGGTGAACCAAAGTGCGTTCGACACCCTAACCCTTGAAGTACCAAACAAAGACGAAATTCTAGCCCGCGCCGAAGCCGCTGAGCTCAACCTGCGTACACAAAGCCAAGTGGATGTAGACGGTGTCATTGGTTTCTCCATCGGCGAAACCACGACTCGCCAAGACCTAGAAACGCTTTATCAAGTGATCACAGGTCGTACCGACATCGACATTGAAATGTTGGACGAAGAAGTAGAAAGCTCGATCCCTGAGAATCTACAGCGTACCAGTGACTTCCTAACGCACCCAGTGTTCAACAGCTATCACACCGAACACGAAATGCTGCGTTACATGAAGCGTCTTGAAAACAAAGACCTTGCCATGAACCACAGCATGATCACCCTTGGCAGCTGCACCATGAAGCTAAACGCCACGGCAGAAATGATCCCTGTAACTTGGCCGACCATAGGTGGCATCCACCCGTTTGCGCCGAAATCGCAAACCCCAGGTTACGAGCAACTAATCAAAAACCTAGACACCTGGTTACGCGACATCACCGGCTTTGACGCCATTTGTATGCAACCGAACTCAGGCGCTCAAGGTGAATACGCAGGTCTAATGGCCATCAAGCATTACCATGAAAGCCGTGGCGAAGGTCACCGTAATGTGTGCTTGATTCCACAATCGGCTCACGGCACCAACCCAGCCTCAGCCCAAATGGCCGGCATGCGTGTAGTCGTGACCAAGTGTGATGACAAAGGCAACATCGACTTTGCAGACTTAAAAGCCAAAGCCGAAGAATTAAGCGAAAGCCTATCGTGCTTAATGATGACGTACCCATCGACACACGGTGTATACGAAGACGGCGCCAAAGAAATTTGTGCGTTAATTCATGAACACGGCGGCCAAGTGTACATGGACGGCGCCAACCTAAACGCACAAGTAGGCATCACCTCACCTGCGTACCTAGGTGCCGACGTCTCTCACATGAACTTACACAAAACCTTCGCAATTCCTCACGGTGGCGGTGGCCCAGGTATGGGCCCAATCGGCGTTGCCAAACACTTAGCGCCATTCATTGCCAACCACAGCGTGCGTGAAATTGACGATGAATCCATCGGCCAAAGCGCCGTCAGTGCCGCGCCTTATGGTAGTGCTTCGATCCTGCCGATCTCATACATGTACATCAACATGATGGGCGCGAACGGTTTGCGTCAAGCCACACAAATGGCGCTGTTAAACGGTAACTATTTAGCCAAGAAATTAGGCGAACACTACCCAATTTTATACTCCGGACAAAATGGGCGTGTGGCGCACGAATGTATCGTTGACCTGCGTCCAATTAAAGCGGACACCGGCATCACAGAAGTGGACATCGCCAAGCGCTTAAACGACTATGGCTTCCACGCCCCGACCATGAGCTTCCCTGTAGCAGGCACATTCATGATCGAGCCGACGGAATCAGAAAGCAAAGCAGAATTGGATCGCTTCATCGAAGCCATGGTGTCCATCAAAGCGGAAATCAATGCGGTGAAATCAGGCGAAATGGATGCTAACAACAACCCATTGAAAAACGCACCACACACCATGAAGGATTTAGCCGGTGAATGGACGCGTCCTTATACTCGCGAACAAGCGGCCTTCCCAGTACCTGCGGTGTACGCCAATAAGTTCTGGCCAACCGTGAATCGCATCGATGATGTGTACGGGGATCGTAACTTGATTTGTTCTTGTCCTGCGATTGAGGAATACGAAGACTAATTAAAGCTGCGCGTTCCTTGCAGCTTTAGAAAAGAGAAACGGCCTGCGGGCCGTTTTTTATTGCAAGAAAATCGTATTTCTATCAATTTCTCAATAATTTAGACAGCATCTATATACAACTGAGAAATGTTAAAACTGTATAGCAAACGCCCTTCAATACGTTAAACTAAACCGAAGTATAATATTCGAAATCGGAGCTAATATGAGGATTTTTACTTTTATTTTTCTTTATTTGTTACATACCCATGTATATTCAGAACAATTTAATACTCTATATAATTTATCTTTAGGTGACCCGATTGATAAAGCATTAAACTTACTAGGCAAACCTGATGAAGTTATTACTCAAGGCAACACTGTTTTTAGAGCCTTTCTAAAAAAAGATCACTACATAGTTGTCATGGAGCACCCTTCTGGCAGTAATTTCATAGGTTCTATTCAAGTAACAGGCACATCTCAACCAAAAGAAACGTATACAAACCAAATTGGCTTAGGCGTACCTATCAAACAAGTTATTGCAGACCTGGGAGAGCCTACGACTAGTAAGCCCGCTATTGATCAAGCAACTAACAATCCTGTCCCGAATACTGATATTCACTATTTTGGTGAGGATATTAGCCTCGAAACTCAAAATGGATTAGTTACAAGTATTAGAATTCAATTTGATCAAACACACTCATCTGATTCTGAAGCAGATAAGAAAAATTTCGAAGCAACAATGCCAGAAGAAATTCAATTGGTTCAAGAATATATTTTAAATACTGAATATCCTGAAGTTTTTGATAATGAAAAATATCGTATTTCAATAGTCGACTTTAAAATAATTGACTTAGATATGGATGGCCAGAATGATGTAGTAGTTTTATATCACCCTCATTACACTCAATCCCCGACCATCGTATTATTCAAAATAGGTGAGAACAAAAAAGTCACTAGAATTACAGAAGGTTTTGCGCCTGGCCCATTAGTTAAGAGGGGAGATTATTTCTTAGATCCTCATACCACCGATAAAGCGATCGATATCCAGACTAAAAAAGAAAAAAAAGGTGCATTAATAGGTAAAATATCCCTCGAAAAATCAAAATTCACAATGGCTATTGATTACCCAAATTTTACTCATTTGGATATGAGAGATGGTTCCAAATCCTATATCAATTTAACACACGTTAAAGAATTTGTGACTAAATCCAATTGCTATCAATTTGAATTTTCAAAAATAGATAGTATCTATGTTGGATACATAGAAGGTAAAGCTGAAAAACCATTTATCACATCAATTATCGGTGAAAAAATGTATACATACATTATTCACAATATTGATAAAAATGGTTTTATTAATAAATCTATAGAAATCATTGATTTAAATAATACGAACTAACATCCTTAAAAATATCAATTTAAATTATTTGGGCGTTGCCACTAAGACGACTCAACTTGTTAGATGGAAATCAAGAGTTCAGAGTACTTAAGCTCAACAACCAAATAATTTACCTATTCTTTTTAAATATGAAGCATCAGTTAATATAAAAAACGCTTTTGGAATCAGACATGCTTTCTCCAATCCACTCCATCACCGACTTCTTCTACGCATTAGACGAATTAAAGCTGGTCAACCGTAAAAGCTATGTGACTGGTGCTGCGCGCTATGAAAACAGCGCAGAACACTCTTGGCACCTTGCGATGGCGTGTTGGGCTATGGCTGAGCACCTACCTTATGAATATGACCAAGAAAAGCTGATCAAAATGGCATTGGTACATGACTTAGGTGAAATTCATGCAGGTGATACGTTTTTATACTCTAATGAGCGAAGTCAAGCGGATAAAGAAGAACGCGAAGGGATTGAGCTATTGCAAAGCCATGCGGGGAACCCTATCTCTCAATTATTAACTCTATGGGATGAACAAGAATACGGTAATAGCGAAGAAACCAAGCTACTTAAAGTCATGGACCGAGTGCTACCGTTTTTATTAAACATTCAAAGTGAAGGCAAGGCTTGGAAAGAAAATGGCATCCACGCATCGCAAGTAGAAAAGGCCCATGCTTTTATTGCAGAGCTTAACCCTGATGTTCACGCTTGGTTTAAAGAGAAAATTGCCTTTGCGGTATCTAGAGGTTGGTTAAAATCTTAATAATTTACGAATCAAGGGGTCACGAATCAAGGGGTCAGAGTACTTGATCCGAGTAGCTTATCCAACCCCCTAACAAACGCCATTCCCAGTAACTACGGTACGCCACCATGTGGTGGCCTACCGTAATTGAGATTTATGATGCGTACGAAAATCAACACATAACACTTGGGATTTGCTCTTGCCTGCCATTGAGCAGTATGAGGATTAATTAAAACTGCGCGTACTTTGCAGCTTTAGAAAAAACAAACGGCCTTTTGGCTGTTTGTTTATTGTCAATTATTTTTATTCAATCATTTCACTTTGAAATTCAACCGCGTGATCTTGCAAATCGCGACCAAGATAACCATCGCGATGCTTAATAAATTCGATGAGTAACTCAGCATAATCTGAACTTACCGCCTGCTGTACCGATGCACGCTGCATTAATTGCTCCGTCCATTTTCGTACTCTCATGTGATTTTCCAAGGGCGTGATCACACCTTGTGATTCGAGCACAACAAAATAGCGAAAAATAGGACCATAGACCGCATCAACCAAGGTGAAGTTATCACCATAAAAATAGGGCAATTTAATATGTGCCTCTAAATGCTCCATGGCCTTATGTAAATTCGAAGACACGTCTAAAAATTCTGCGTGGGATTGCGCGTGATACCACTTTGCAATCATTTGTAGAATATTCGAGCCAAATTCAATCCAAGCTTGCTGCTTGGCTCGCAACAGTGGCTCGGTTGCTAATAAAGCCCCGTCGGTGACGTTATCGATGTATTCACAAATCACGGCGGATTCAAACAAAACGTCTTGCTCATTCAGCACCAACAAAGGCACTTTTCCCATGGGAGACAACTTTTTAAACCATTCGGGCTTATTGGCTAAATCAATATCCACACGTTCATACCGCACGGACTTTTCTAATAACGTAATCACAGAGCGCTGCACATACGGGCATAAGGTGTGTGCAATCAATTTAAAACGTTTCATGCTTTACCTCCCACATGTTCGGTAATAAGTGCAAAACGCCCCGCCCCTAAAAGCAGCTGCGCCACAGCCATTAATGTCAGCACCAAGGGGTATTCAAAGCCACCGCCTGTATTGGTAAATAACCAGCCTGCTCCAAGATGCGCCCATGTGGCACCAAGCAAAACAGGAATCACCGCCAATGACACCAAGCGGGTTTGAACGCCTAATATCAAAGCGATACCACCAATAGCTTCAACAGCAAATACCATGTAGGCCATCCACGCCCACAGCCCTATGCTTTCAAAAAATTGCGCCGTACCGGACAAGGTAAACACCATGGCTTTCAAGTAGACACTGTGAGCAAGTAATACCGCCCCCAATGTGATGCGTAAGATAAACGCCCCCAACTCAGGTTTTGGTGATACATGATTCAGTGCGTGATTTAGTGCTTGGTTTATTTTCATGAAGTCTCTCCTTTTTGGGTTAAGTCCGAGAGATCTTACTCATTGCTTTTGTGCAAATAAATTAGCAATATATGCATACCTATTTTGCATATTTGCAATACGTCAAGTTGGATACCCTATGGATTGGAATGGACTCAAAACCTTTTTAAGCATTGCACAGGCTGGCTCCCTTGCCGCAGCGGCCAAGCAATTGGGAGTAAATCACTCGACTGTGTATCGCCGGTTACAAGCATTCGAGTCTGAGCTTGGCAGCAAGTTGTTTAATCAAGTGGGCAACCAATACGTGCTCACCGACATTGGCGAGAACCTCGTTGCACAAGGTGCAGATATTCAAGGTGCATTTAATGACATTGAGCGCACCTTGGTAGGCAAGGAGCAGCAGCCAAAGGGATTAGTTAAAATCACCGCACCATTCAATATCGCCAACCAAATATTACCCAATGCACTGAAAAACTTTCGCCATGAATACCCAGATATTCACATCGAAGTGTTATCGTCTAACCAAGCCCTTAATATGAATTCTCGTATGGCGGACATCGCTGTTCGCGCCACCGCCACTCCTCCCGAGCACTTAATTGGACGCAAGGTTTGCGAATTTGAATGGGGGTTATTTGCTAGTGAGAATTATCTAAAACAGACGCCAGCGCTTACTAGCGAAACAGATTTAAACCAGCACCATTTGATTGGCGGTACAGGCGCTATGCTGGATTTACCGGCTTTCAGCTGGCTAGAAAAACATTTCGGGCACAACATCCGTACCCGTTGCGACGAACTGACCGCCATGTCGTATTTTGCACAACAGCATCAAGGGGTCGCACTATTGCCAATGGATCAAAACCGACCCGAAATAAAATTGGTCATGCCTCTACCACACTTACCCGCCAGCCAAATATGGCTGCTTACGCATCCAGATTTAAGAAAGACGGAACGCATAAGGCTGGTAATGGAAGCGCTGACTCAGTATTTTGAAAATTGAGATACGTTTAAACACTAAAAAAATATTAATTCAACTTAAACTGGCGCCATGTCCTTCAACATCTGCATGAAATCTTTCATATAGGTGGGTTGTATTTGTGGCAAGGTTACCGCCGACCATTGTCGCCTCCCCCAGGGTACGTCTAATCGTTTTACCGTGATTGCATCTTGATCCCAAGCGTCGGCAGCCCAATTGGCGAGAACTGAAACTCCCATTCCTGCACAACACCATTGAACAATGGCTTCGGTCAAGGGAAATTCGGTTATTTGTATATTATGGGTATCCACATGCTGGGATAAACCCATAAACAATTTTTGCTTTGCATTAGGACACAACAATAAATTTTCTTGTATTAACTGCTCTACGGAAACTTTTTTGTTCTTAGCTAATTTGTGGTCTTTCGCCATCGCCACTACTAAATGATCTGAAAATAACAGATAGTTTTTAAATGATTCTTTTGCTGGGAACATTTTAATCGCAATATCCACTTCACCTTTCTCAAGTAATTGCGTCACTTGCATGGAAGTTTGTGGCTTTAATTCCACCTGAATGTTTGGATATTGATGTTTGAATGCAGGAATTACTCTTGGCAACCATTGGAAGGTGGTTATGCATTCAGTAGCAATGCGTATCGTTACCCTTTCACCTTGATCTATGGCTTTAAGGTCTTTTTGCAATTCTGTAATACCACTAAGTACCTCTTTTGCAGTTTGCAAGACACGACGTCCAGCCGCAGTAATAACTAACTTTTTCCCATGACGTAAAAACAACTCATAACCTAAAGTATCTTCTAATACTTTTAATTGATGACTAAGAGCGGATTGGGTTAAGTGTAATTGCTTTGCCGCTGCCGACATGCCATCTGAATTTGCCAACGCATCAACCAACCTTAAATGACGAATTTCTAAGCGTTTTAGTATTCGCGTCACAACTCAATCCTTATTTTAAGCCACAAACCTATGATTATTATTTTTCATCAATTTGATGAATACAATGAATTTGTTTGATTAATCTACTCAGAATACACTCAAACACTCACATCAAACAAGGAAGTATCCATGTACACCCTTTACTACTCGCCATTTGCTTGTTCTTTTGCTGTGCATACAGCATTAGAGAAATGTGCCGCCCCATATAAATTAGAAAAAGTCGACATCTATAAACATGAACACCTACACCCACAATATCTAGCGCTCAACCCAAATGCCCAAGTACCATTATTAACCCGAGATGAAACTACCATCACACAAGCCAGTGCCATAATGTTATACCTTGCGGAGCAACACCCCGAATCACAACTTATGCCCAGCATTCAAAGTCAGGATAGAGCTAAAGCAATAGAAACCTTGTTCTATTTATCCAATACTGTGCATCCATACTTTTTAAGGCTATTTTACCCAAAACGTATTTCTGAAAAGCACCCTGATGAAGTTAAAAAAATCGGACTAGAATACATCCACCAAGAATTTGAAAAATTTAATCAGCAACTTAGCAATCAAAAGTATTGTGTAAGCAACACAATCTACGCGCCAGATTATTATTGGTTAGCCATGCTAAATTGGGCCATTCACCACAAAATTGATCTGTCTGCATACAAACATCTTAATTCGTACATATCGAGAATGCGCAAACAGCCAGAAGTTCAAACGGTATTTGAAAAAGAAATGAGACATTTGGCAGCGTAAAACATAAAGGGCTGATTCAGCCCTTTAACCCAATACCTCTTACGCTTCATTCGAGCTCATAGGCACAAAGCGAATCCCTTTAAATTGGGATTCCTCCCCTGTCACTATAAACCCATTAGTTTCATAGAATGACACCGCATTGACGGATGCCCGCAATGAAACCCTTGTCGCTTGACCAACGCCTGCCAACACCTCAGCTAAGAGGCGCTTACCTAGCCCCACACCTTGTTGACGCTTGGCAACAAACAAATGGGTTAGGTAGTCCCCATTCTTTAGGGCGGCAAAACCCACAAGCTGGCCTTTATCCATGGCTTTAATTGCATAGAATGTAGAAGTATCTAGGGTTTTCTCCACATCGGGTAAGACGCTTTCAAGAAAGCTAAGACGACCTTCATCATTGAAATGGGGCAAAATATCCACGGCTGCCACGTCTAAAATCAAATTTCTAATGGCGTCTGCATCGATTGCTGTGGCCGCTAAAATATCCATTTATTACCTCTCCTAAAATCCGCTATTAAAAAGGCTATTCTTATAACCAAACCATAAACATAGCTAACATTGTCAAACTAGGCTTAAAATGTCTATTCAGGACAAAATGTAACCAAATGTTATAAGCCAAAGTCATTCTAATTCATTATAATTCCACCGTTTCAAGTTCGAATGGGTCCAACCGAACGCAGAAACACCTTGTCAGCAGTAGATTACACGCTCATAGATGGAACTGAGCTTGTAGCATAGGCAAACTTGTTATGAATAGACTGGATAATGATCGTGTAGTGGGTCACTTCATAGAACGCATTTATGATGCGATTCTCTCACCCAACATGATTCACAAAATTGTCGACGATATACGGTGTCAGATTGACGCCCCCTATGGCGCGTTCCAAATTGAAAATCTTCTGACTCACGAGTTAGGAGATAGCCATCTTATAAATTACGATGATCATGCCCTTGGTACTTATTCTGATTACTACATTGCCAAGGACCCTTGGACCCAGATCGTAATCGAACAGAATTTATTCAACCAAAAATTCACCTGCGGCTCAAAAATGTTGCTGGATCGGGATTACCAAAAAACCGAATTCTATCAAGACTGGGGAAAGCAGAACGGCGTTCGTTATGCTATTGGCTCTAGTTATCAAACCAGCCAGCATCAACTCTTAAAAATCTGTTTTCAGCGTCATACCGATCACACCGAATTTGATGAGGACGTGGAGCAGTTCCTCAATTACTTACAGCCCCATCTACAACGCTTTGTGCAGCTGGCGCCCATCTTCCAGCAGCAAGAACAAAAACAAGGCCCTTCTTTGTTGGATCACCTTGATCGTCCAGTCTGGGTGGTTGATAACCAACTCAATATTATCTACCAGAATGCATTGGCATCATCTTGGACACAAAATGCAGACGTCATACAGCAAAAGCAAAATAAAATTAAACTGCCTTTGCATGAGCAACAACAGCAACTTAGCAAACAGGTTCGTTTTTGTGCCCAACTCACCAAGAATCAAAAGCTGTGGGATACACAATGGATGCACTCTCATTTCGAACAGATCACCGTTGGCAATGCTTCTCAAAAAGAGACCTTATGGCTGATTCCTGTCGTTTGCCCTGAACACCCTGAAAAAGATTTGGTGATGTTAACCGGTAGAAAACCTCTACCCGATACCCAGCTTTTACAAAAAATTCATGGCTTAAGTCAGCGCAAAGCTCAAGTCTGCCTACTATTAATGGAAGGATTAGGCGCACAGGAAATTGCCGAACATCTTAATATATCCATCAATACCTACCGTAATACGCTTGCTTCATGCTTTCGTGATTTAAATGTTTCAAATCAATCTGAGCTATTACAAATGGTATTCTCTTCACCTATGAACTTGCATTTGAATGCATAGGTGGAAATAAGATGCAGCAATACTCTGAAGTGATAGACCACTTATTTTCAGCGCTGAACATTCAACACGATCAATCGCCTGATTTTCAAAATTGGCTTGATCGTTTCTGTAGTGAGCTAAATATACAGCACTGCCAACTTTCAATTTTCTATACACTCATAGAAAAATCCGAAAACTTCACCAAAGGCAGTTATTCTCAGGTTTTGAATAATCCACATAACATTCAGTGGTCATTTGAGAATACACAAATCAGTATTAGTTATGCATTTAATTCCGAATTCGATCACAACATCCTCAAAGAAACATTCACCTTTCTTGAGCCCTTCATTCGCTCAAGTTTAAATCTAGGTGTGAAGCACGCGGAATACCAATACATAACCATGATGCAACAATCTAGTTACGACATGATGCGTATTGCTATTTTCACCTTAGAAAATAACTTAGTGGTCGGACAAAATCACTATGCACAGCGTTTGATTACTAGTGGCCACCTAACCATTAATGAAGGCCAACTATTTATAAATCACGAAGCGATCCCTCTACACAGTAACGCCACCAACACTTTTTATTGGAAAGTGGATGACACCCGATTACAAGGCCATATATTTCAACATTCCATGCCGAATATACCGTGGGAAGTGAACGCTAAACGCAGTTGGCTCTTGGTGAAGGTGACCTCTATGCATCCTCCAGCGGAATGGTTAACCTCCTTATTTGATTTAACTGAATCTCAAGCGTTAGTTGCCAGTTATGCCTGCCAAGGTTTAAGCGCAAAGGAAATCTCAAGGGAAACCAAGTTAACTACACATACTGTTTACAGCTATCTAAAAGCCATCTATCAAAAATTGGGAATCAATAACCAAGCTCAGTTGGCCAGTGCCATCTGGCCGCGATTACCTGTTTGATAAATGAAGCTATAAAATAAAAAAGCGGCCTAAGCCGCTTTTTTTAATTTCTCTAATATGGCCAAATAAAACCTTTACGCCTTTTCCATCTGTATTGAAAAAAGCCAGACCACGAACAATTTAAGACAGGGAGTTATTGCAAATTCGAACCGGTTCTCATCTCGAAAAGTCTCATGCTTTTTTCCTATTGATGAGAGAGCTCTTCACATTATGATGCCGCCAAATTTCTCCATTTATCACTTGGTCTTACCCATGTTAAAGCACGGCTTAATCGCACTGTTAATTCTATTCATGCTTGAACCAGCATACGCCAGTAACAAAGCAAATCGTAACAGTAATTACTTAGGGCCCAATGTCGAGATTTTTGCCAATGACATCACCCAACTGAAACTACCGGTAAAAATATTGAAAGGCTCTCAAATTCGCCAAGACAATGGTATCACCATTGAATTTTCTGACATGGGTGAAATCACATTACAAAGTATCAAGAGTTTGGATTTTGGGTTTCCAGAGATGGACATGCGTGACTTTCCACTTCACGTCATGGGACTTAAGAAGATTAAAGAAAATAACGAATATGCAAATATCATTGATAGCGCGATGAAAGATTCATCCATTACTTATCATCCTATTAAAACCGCTCAATTCAAAACACGAACTGGCAATGGGTATTTAACCATTGGTTTAAAAGGCTCTTTTATATATTTAACGGACGTTCAACATCCAGAACTGCTCACTAAAATTCATATTGAGAATATGAAAGAAGCGGATATCAGTAACATCATTATCAAAGGGCTGCTTTAACATCCCTAGAAAATCTGCTTAAGTAATTCAAAACTGCGTTTACGATCTTCAAAATAATACATATTGGTCACTACCATTATTTCATCCAACATAAAGCTTTGTGCAATTTGAGATATTTTAATTTTAACTTGCTCAGGTGTACCCACTGCTCTTAATTGACTGCGTTCGGCAATAAACTCTGCCAACTGAGGAGACATAGGGTACAAGGCTGCTTCTTCAGGTGATAAGAATGAGCCTTGTGTTTGCCCCGTCACAAAGCGATAAAAATTAATATCAAATGTCTTGGCTAGCTCTTGTGCACGAGCATCCGTATCCGCACAAAATACACTCATCGTTAGCATGGTATAAGGTTGTGGGCAGAGTGCACTGGGTTGAAAATGTTCACGATAAAACTCCATGAAATTAGGATGCACCTGCGGATTGATAAACGCCGCCAAATTATATGGCAAGCCTAACTTTGCGGCTAATTGCGCACTGTCAGGACTGGAACCCAACATCCATAACGGAATGTCCTCAGCGGGCTTTGGACTTACCACAGGCTGAGTTTGCTCTTGCCATAAATATTCACTTAACGTTTCAACTAACTGAGGAAAGGCTTCGAATTTAGGCCGGCCATCTGTGGCTAAGGCTCTCGCAGTACTCATATCCGCACCTGGTGCTCGACCTACTCCCAAATCGATTCGCCCTGGATATAAATTGGAAAGCACCGAAAACACTTCAGCAATTTTATACGGACTATAGTGAGGCAGCATGATGCCTCCAGAGCCTAAACGTATTCTCTGTGTTGCCGCACCTAAGGCAGCCAATAATAACTCAGGGGCACTGCCAGCTACTGATGGAAAGGCATGATGCTCAGACACCCAAAAGCGTTCATAGCCTAAGTCTTCACACCATTTAGCCATGGCAATGGTTTCTTGCAGCGCTTGCTGGCCTTGATCACGGCCACGAGCCATGGATTGATCTAATACAGAGAGTTTGAACATAAGACTCACCACCATCGATTGATGGTGGAAGCCTAATCGCAATAAAGCAAAGCCTCAATCGGCTTAAATGGAAATGAGCGTTCCAGTCATCTACATTAACCTTTATGAGTAAAGGGAAAGAGCTGCTGCTTGAGAAACCCATCGGGCACGTAATCCCCTTTTACACCATATTGGTCTGGCCATTCTTTTTGGCCTCGCACCGCAGTACCTAGCAGGTAATCAATGAACGAAAAATGCGCCGCATAGTTTTTATCAATGGCCGCCTCATCGGAAGCATGATGCCAGTGATGAAATTGTGGCGTTACAATAATGTATTTGAGTGGACCAAAATTAATGCACACATTCGCATGGTTAAAGACCGCTTGAAATCCAACAATCACCACATAAGCATCCATAACCGCCTTATCAAAACCCAATAAAAAGATTGGCGTTAACACCATGGAGCGAGTAATTAACAATTCCAGAATATGCTGTCGTGAACCTGCCAGCCAATCCATTTGTTTCACACTATGATGCACCGCATGCAAACGCCAAAAGAGTGGTACCTCATGATAGATTCTATGAAAAATATATTGGGATAAATCAGCCACTAGCAAGATCAAAAATAATTGTGCCGAAAACCACAGCGATGCAATAAAGGCTTGTGTATCTTCATTAACCGCCCAGCCAAACATTTTGGTTACAAATTGGTTGGCCACAAGTAGCGCAAAACCAATCAATAAATGATTAACAAAAAAGTGATCAAAATCGGTTTTCCAATGTGTGCGGAAAATAGCTTGTTGACGATGCGGGATCATTTTTTCGATAAAAACAAAAATTAAGGTCGAGCCTAATAGATCTAAAATGAACCAGTCTAGACCTAGATATGGCGTGTTATCGGGAAAGTCCCCCACTGGTACTCTGTGTCCACCTAAAGCAATCGCACCTAATACAAATACCCAGGCCACAGTGCCTAAACGTTTATTTTTATTACGTACAAAGTTTAATAAGCCTAAACTACCTGCCACGATCAAACCATAAAATAAAATAATTCTCAGTGTGGCTACATCATAGTTTTGGCGTAGTTCAGGTGTGGTCAAATATTCTGGAAAATGGAAGGCGATGACGCCAAGAAATCCAAGCATTGCAAGAAAGCAAGCAATGTAACCACTCACCTGTCCCTGACCAATATGTAAGGTACCTTCTTTAAAAATCCGATTTAACATCTCGCTATCCATTCTTTGGTTTTACATGCTACGAAACTCTATCGCGCTATATTATTAATGACACTGCCTAAGCGAAAATTAAATGCCATGGATATACGTGGATCCTGTTCATAGTGTGGTGCCACCATGTGTAACAAATATCCAGGAAATAAAAATAAGGTGCCATTTTTAGGTGTGTAGTTCACTGTGGCAGATGGACGATAAGGCGCCCCAACGGGAATTGGATCAAAAAACATAATATCCCCAGGCGTAATGGCATTAGGCTCCATCTCTGGATTTTCATTCACATCGATATAAATCACACCACTCCACTCACATGGCAAGTGAGCATGAGGCGCATTCCAAGCCCCGAAATCATTGATGTTGCCCCATAGACTACTTAAAAAAATAGGCGCTTCAGGCGGGAGCTTCTCCGCATGACGGATCAGTTGGCTACCGACGGAAAATATCTGCTCTGTCAGCCATTGCATAGCAGGTAACTTAGATTGATGCAGTTCATCGTGGGAGTGCCAGCCTCTTTGGTTAGAACGCTTCATACCCGATGTATCTTGGGCACGCATATCCAAAAGTGCTTGCTTAATTTCCAGCCGATGCGCTTCAAAGTCCGGTAGACTGGATTCAAAAATAGAGACGCCAAAATGGTGTCTGTTTTCCGCTTTTATACTCATAAGTCTTGGTTTCAGCTTAGCAGTTAAGATAACTCTAATTTAGCAATTCAAAATACAGAGGGATTTTTCTACATTTCCACATTCTCTGCACATTTGCCACATATTATTCAATGAATAACATGATACTATTCCCACGCTTTTTTCTTAGGCATAAACCATCAAAAATAAGAATGGTATCGCATCGTACACTGGGGGCATCCATGACACCAACACTCAAGTCATCCATCAAACCTTTGGCATTTGCCGTGGCCATGGCCAGTCAACAAGCCTATGCGGTTTGCCAAACAGAATTTACGGTGACGAATGCCATCAATAATTCCAATGACGCAAGCTCACTGCAAGGCGCATTTGATGCCGCAAACCAGTGTAGTGATGCTGATGCCACTATCACCATTGCAGATAGCCTAGCTGGGCAGTCCATTTCCGTCAGCGAATTTAATCTATACGCCTACGGTGGTAACAGTATTACTCTTGTTGGCCCTTCTGAAAATCGCATCACCATTGTGAGAAATAGCTCTCTTAGCTTATTTATCTCTCAGGAAAGCGGACAATTGAACCTAAAAAACCTGATTTTAGATGGCAACAATTATAGTTCCACTGCGCCTGGGGTAGATGTCCAAACTGGCTCAAGGTCAATGACTATGGACAACGTCTTATTAAAGAACTTTAAAGGAAATATTGGTGGCGCAGTCAATGCCTACAATACAGATGTCACCATTATTGATAGTGTTTTTGAAGGCAACCAAGCTTCTGTAAACGGTGGTGCTGTTAATATGATCGATGGCAATCTCACCATTGATAACACCACCTTCAATAACAACAGCACCACGAGTACGGATTCATCCACTAGCGGTGGTGGTGCTATTACGTTTGGCAGCGAGTCCTCCGCAAATTCATTAATCATTTCTGATAGTCAATTCAGCGGCAACAAATCTTTTTACAATGGCGGCGCCATTTATCATAAAGATAACGGAAAAGTAGATATTTCAGATTCCACTTTTGACGATAACCTTGTGGAAAACTGGTACAACACAGGTGCTAATGCCTACGGCGGCGCAATTTATTTATCCAGTGTGGATGAATCTAAAATTTCAGGTTCAACATTTTCAAATAACGAATCAGAACACATTGGTGGTGCTATCTATATTAATAACCAAAACCCTTCTTCTGTTGCGGAACTGGAAATTATTGAAACGGTGTTCGATAGCAACCAAGCATTGTCAATTCCAGCACAAGAAGCCACCTCACTTGGGCTTGGTGCAGCCATTTACATTACAGATTCGTCTGAAACCTATATTGATCCAAACCAAGTGCTGCCAAACCTGACGTTAAACCTTGATCAAGTCACCTTCAAAGCCAATTCAGCCGGTACAGTTGAAACCGCAGGGGGTAATGGCAACGCCCTCTACATGAATAGTGGTAGTTTACCATTTACCGTTAATCTAACGGACTCTACCCTTCAAAATGACACATCTGCGAAAACAAGCATTTATGTTAATGGTGGGCATACCTTAAATGTGAAGCGCTCCTTATTCGCAAACAATATGAGTACAGTCATCAATGCTGCTAGCTCTACAATAAGTAAACCTGTCATCGCCGTAGAGAACAGCACATTCACTGAAAATACCTCTACATATGGCATGATTAATATTTCCAGTCCATTAGGTATTGGTAGTTACATCAAGCACAGTACCATTTCAGGTAACACTTCAAAAAATGCAGCCATCATTTACGGCGGTGGTATTAGTGGAATGGAAGAAAACCTCGTCATCAGCCACAGCATTCTCAGCAACAATTCAAGCACTTATGGACAGGTGTGTAACCTAAGTGAGGCAAACATGGATTTTGCGATGGAATACACGTTAGTAGATGATGCAGACACACATGAATACTGCCGCAAAAACTTGAATCTCGGTGGTAATCAACTTGGTAGTCAAACCAACAATAACGTAATAGATCCGTTACTCTCCGAACTTGCCGATAACGGCGGCGCTACGCAAACTATGTTATTAGCGAGCAATAGTCCCGCCGTCGATGCCGGCAACCCAAATATTGAAGGCAATCCAAATACCGATCAGCGTGGCAGTACTCGTATTATGCGCGGTCAAATCGATCTTGGTGCGGTTGAAATTGGCAACAGCTTACCTGTATTCAATGGCTTAACTAATGTGACATTAGACGTCAGTGATGAACTAAGTGTGGATGTGGATTTAGCGACAGATGCGGATGGCGACAGC
>JABXIK010000032.1 GCA_013373125.1 Gammaproteobacteria bacterium
CGAAATTTTTATCGTTATATTTTCAACTTGATTCCTTGGGTAACAGTTTTTATTTGATAATTTTTAGTATTGGAAAACCGGCTTCTTTCATTTTTGAGTGCAAGATCCAAATGTTGAAGAGCTGGCAGAGAAAATCGTGTTAGCTGGAGGAGAAAAACGCATGGCAGAGCCTTGTTAATTACGCTGGTGAAAAGCGTTATCGCATGATTTACATGGAAGACCCGTTTGGCAATATCTTAGAAATCTATAGCTATGAATTGATTGATAGCGCTGGCGCTTATTAATTCTAACCTCTTATCCATGCCATCTTGCTATGCATGGGTCTAAATAGACATTGTGGTAACCCTTGATTCCGTTATTCACTTCCCCCTCGAAATGGATGTCTTTTCTTATTATGAATATTAAAAAACCTTCAATATCAATGGGTTAGAATGGTTCCCGCGAGAGGTGTTGTGGAGATGGAAGCAGTCTCTCTACTATCTAATTATGCATAGTGATAGTTATTTCCTATCCAATCTATTGAAACTATCAATTTCATCTATTTATGCTCATCCCCCAGAATGCTCCCCATGGATTCGCAGTGAGAATCCAATTGAGAAACTAACCATCAATAGGATGACAACATGATCAACACTGAAATCAAGCCATTTACAGCGACCGCTTTCAAACAAGGTGAATTCGTTGAAGTTACTGAGAAAGATGTAAAAGGTAAGTGGGCTGTATTCTTCTTCTACCCAGCTGACTTCACATTCGTTTGTCCAACTGAACTAGGTGACGTTGCAGACAAATACGAAGAGCTACAAAAACTAGGCGTTGAAGTGTACTCAGTATCCACTGACACTCATTTCACTCACAAAGCATGGCACGATAGCTCTGAAACCATCGGAAAAATCAACTACTACATGCTTGGCGACCAAAACGGCAGTATCACTAATAACTTCGGTGTAATGCGTGAAGGTCAAGGTCTTGCCGACCGTGCAACGTTCCTAGTTGATCCAGATGGCATCATCCAAGCGATGGAAATCACTGCTGAAGGTATTGGCCGTGATGCAGACGATCTAATGCGTAAAGTAAAAGCAGCGCAATACGTTCGTAATAACCCAGGTGAAGTTTGCCCTGCTAAATGGAAAGAAGGTGAAGCGACGCTAGCGCCATCTCTAGACCTAGTAGGCAAAATCTAATTTAAAGTTAACTGCGTTGATCATGCGTTGTTAATAAGACCTCGTGTTTGCGTTCACTAGACGCAAGCGGGGCGTCTTTAAGCATGTGAAACAACTTTAAAGCCAGTTATGGGCTGTCATTAAGTAGTAGGCAGTCCATATATTTCCGGCAAGTGTAATTTAACTTTCAGGTTTTACCTGAATGACATTTAGCCTCCCAATATAAAAGGGGAGAGAACTCGTATTTAAAGAATTTAGATTAAGGACCGAGGTCGTTAATCCTCAATAGAAAGGTATCACTATGTTAGACCAAAATATGAAGACCCAATTAAAGGCTTATTTAGAGAATTTAAAAACCGAGGTTCAGCTGGTTTTAAGCCTAGATGACAGTGATACAGCACAAAAACTACACGGCCTAGCCACGGACATTACATCTTTATCAAACAAGGTTGTGGTAGTGGAAGACAATGCCGCTTCAATGCGTAAACCGATTATGCAAGTGGTTAACCCTGAAAAACAAACCGCCTTAGGTTTTGCCGGTTTGCCGATGGGACACGAATTTACATCATTGGTGTTGGCTCTGTTGCACAGTGGTGGCCACCCAATGAAATTAGAACCAGAAGTGATTGAGCAAATTGCCAATCTTGATGGCGAAATGAATTTTGAGATTTTCATTTCTCTCAGCTGCCAAAACTGTCCAGATGTAGTGCAAGCCTTAAACATGATGGCGGCGATTAATCCGAAAATTAAAACCACCATGATCGATGGTGCTGCGTTCCAAGATGAAGTAACCGAGCGCAATATCATGGCGGTGCCAAGTGTTTACTTGAACGGTGAGCATTTCACGTCTGGACGAATTTCATTAACTGAAATTTTAAATAAGGTAGATACGGGCGCCGCGAAGAAAAAAGCGGCTGCATTAAATGAAAAAGCCCCATACGAAGTATTGGTGGTAGGTGGTGGCCCAGCCGGCGCATCGGCTGCTATCTATTCTGCGCGTAAAGGGATTCGTACAGGTGTCGTGGCTGAACGATTTGGTGGACAAGTCATGGATACCATGGCCATTGAAAACTTCATTTCCGTGAAAGAAACCCAAGGCCCTAAACTGGCTATGGCCCTTGAAGAGCACGTGAAAGAATATGACGTGGACATCATGAATGAGCAGAAAGCGGCGAACGTGATTCGAGCTGAAAAAACCGATGATGGTTACATTCATGTGGAATTAGAAAGTGGTGCCACGCTAAAAAGCCGCAGCGTGATTTTATCTACCGGTGCTCGCTGGAGAGAAATGAATGTGCCGGGTGAACAAGAATACCGCAACAAAGGTGTGGCTTACTGCCCACACTGTGATGGTCCATTGTTTAAAGGTAAAAAAGTGGCGGTTATTGGCGGTGGTAACTCAGGTATTGAAGCGGCCATCGACCTTGCAGGTATTGTTGAACATGTAACCGTACTGGAATTTGCCGACACCTTACGTGCAGACCAGGTGTTGGTGAATAAAGCCAACAGCATGAGCAATATTACTATTATCAAACAAGCACAAACCACGGAAGTGGTGGGTGATGGTACGCGCGTAACGGCACTTAAATACATTGATCGCACAAGCGGTGATGAAAAGCAGTTAGAACTATCCGGTATTTTTGTGCAAATTGGCTTGGTACCTAACAGTGAGTTCTTGAAAGACAGTGGTGTGGCTTTATCTGCCCGTGGTGAAATTGAAGTAAGCAGCAAGGGTGAGACATCGGTAGCGGGTATTTTTGCTGCAGGGGATGTGACCACTGTGCCTTATAAGCAAATCATCATCGCTATGGGTGAAGGTTCGAAAGCGAGTTTAGGCGCATTTGATTACCTGATTCGCACGCCAGCACCCAACGCTGAAAAGGTAGCCTAAGCGCTATGAATTGAGTCCCTACAAGTATGGTCGTCTTTTCCATATTTGTTCTTTTCCCCAGTGCCTTCGGGCACTGTTTTTTTTGCTTTTAAAAAATCTTGCATATATATGTATATGCATCTAAATTGGTGATGTATAAGGCGATCAATATCGCCTTTTAAATAATTACATGTATATGCATTTAAAATCCATGTTAATAACCCAGTTGAATAGAGGTGCCCTATGAATGCTTTGACCATGATTCGTTTACATAATCGTATTTTGGGCGCCTTTGCGCCGAATTGGGTAGGTAGAAAGATGGCTCGACTCTTTTTAACACCCCGAAGGTTACCGTTAAAGCAGTGGGAAATTGATCTTGAGCAAGAGTGTCGCCGTGTGACATTTGCTAAAGACTTAAGTGCAGCGGTATGGGGGCAATCGGATAAAAAAGTGCTGCTGGTACATGGTTGGGAATCTCGTGCGACCCATATGTCGGCTTTAGTTCAACCTCTAGTGGACAGCGGCTACGAAGTGGTGGCCTTGGATGCACCTAAGCATGGGCAATCTGGCGGTGCAAAAGCCAACGTCTTAGCATTTGCCGAGGCCATCGTGGCGGCTGATTTAGAGTTGGGGCCCTTTGTTGGCGCCGTGGGACATTCCATGGGCGGGGCTGCCTTAACTGTGGCTATGGAGTTAGGGGCGTATATTCCTAAGTGCGTGTTGATCTCTTCACCGGCTTCTATCTTGGACGTGTTGCAAGGGTTTGCAGGTTACATGGGTATGCATGGTCGAGTGCAATCTGCTTTTATTTATCACATTGAATCTGAGGTGGGTGTGCCGGCAAAACAATTGAATATGGGGCGAATATTAGCGGAGCAAACCACTGAAACTCTGTTGATTCATAGTGATGATGATCGAGAAATCCCGGTCACTTCTGTGAACGTGATTGCACAGCATGTACCCAGTGCGCAAACTTTAATCACGAAAGAGTTAGGCCATCGTAAGATTATTAAAGATTCCAAAGTGGCCAAACGCATAGAAGCATTTATGCAAGGAGAACACTTATCCCAAGTGGGATAAGTGTGGGTTTTGAGTTTATTTTTCTGCGGCTATTACAGAAATTTCCACTAATAACTCAGGACGTGCCATGCGTGCTTCTACGCAGGCACGGGCTGGCGCGTGTCCTTGCGGAACCCAGGCATCCCAAACTTCGTTCATTGGGGCAAAATCTTTCATGTCTCGTACGTAAATTGTGGCGCTTAGCATGTGCTCCTTACTTGAACCCGCTTGTTCTAAAAGCACTTCTACCTTATCCAGCATGGTTTGAGTTTGTTCGGTGATGTCTTTGTTTGCGTCTGCAGCCACTTGGCCACATAAATAGATGGTACCGTTGTGTTTAACGATACGACTCATGCGTTGGCCGATTTCTAGGCGTTCAATACTCATGTTTTCTCCAGCAATGATTGAGTGACATAAAGTCTCTATTATAGTGCGCTGGTGCTAGGGGATGGTTTTATCTGAGCTGAAAGTCTTAGGGGAATGTGTGGAATAACGCGGCTTTGAATGAAAATAGCCTGCACCGTATAGGGCTTAAACAAAAAAGGGCTCCTAATGAGCCCTTTCTAATGCGCAGTATATTATTCCACTGTGATGGTGATTTTTTCAGAAATCACTGGCGTAGCATGGGGCGTGTGAAATTTATCGCCCATGATTAACTGCAAAGTATGTTGGCCAGGTGCCAATTCCAATTCGGTTTCGGTTTGACCCTTACCAAAGTGTTTCACTTCGTCACCCATTGGCTTATCTAGGGCAGGAACTTCACCGTCAACGATTAGGTGATGATGACCTGAGTTTTCAGGGCCCATACCCGCAGGAGAGACTTCCATACCTTCAAGACCGAATACCACTTTTACTGGACTCTTAACGGTTGCACCATCAGCAGGTGATACGATGAACACTTTAGCCATCATGTGTTCACCTTCCATCATGTCACCATCCATATGGTCATGCATGTGACCTTCACTATGGTGTTCGCCCATTGCGTGGTCATCCATCGGCTTGTCATGAGGCATGTCGTTAGAATCTGAGCAGGCACCTAGTACGAGTAAGCTGACGCCTAAAGAAAGAGAGAGTAGGTGTTTCATGTGATCGTCCTTATTTGAATGAAGAGAGCACTGTAACGAAATATGGGCGAAATACCCATAGGTTCGTCACAGTTTAGTGGTTTTAGGACAATTTGCCGTGTAACAATTAACGGCGTTTGTTAACGGTAGAACCACGGGAATCCAAGCGCGCCATGATGGCAGCCATTTCATCTGCTTGTTCGCGAATCTGCTTAAGCTTGGAGGCTTCGCGTTCGGCTTTCTCTTCAGCTAAACGCTCCTTAATCAGCTTTTCTTTCTTAGCGCTACCGGTACGACCAGAGGCGATCTTTTCGTTGGTCAATGGCGCGGCCGCGCGTTTAGGCTCAATACTGGTGGTGGATAGCGTCTTGCGTTTAGCTGCGCTGGATACACTGGATTTAAGTGGAGCGACCTTCGCGATGCTGGTCTTACCTAGGGTTGTCTTCACCCCAGTAAGACTCTTGCCGTTATGAATTTCCATGGCTTCATCGAAAATGTCTTTTAATTCGTCGCGATCGTATGCAACCGCATAATCTTCAACGGTGAAGTTTTGCACGCCAAAATCCCTAAGATCTTTATAGATCTGCGCTTTGATGCCTAAAGCCATGGCCTCTTGCAGCTGCATAAAGCGCTCGTCACTGCTGTCTTTACAGGTGCCAACCCAGACGTCGCCCGTGATGTTATTGGTTAGGGTGTATACAAGCATGCTTACCTCTGTACAACAATTTGGCAGGTGATGAGTAATGGGGAAATTGCCAAAGGTCGCGCATTGTAATGATCAATAATGAAATGTGTAGGCTTGATTTTTAGTTTTTTTCTGCATTGTAAAAAATCCCAAAAATAGCTGTTTTTTCAGTGGGTTATCTGATTTTGTCAAGGGATCAAAGGTCAAGAATTGTAAAAAATTCAGAGATTTTTCAGCTTGCTCAGCGCATTTTTTCACTGCACAAAAAACCTTCAAGTTGCCTGTCGATTGAGAGAACTCGTCTACAGTTATAGTAGGACTGTTTAACCTATGGAAAAAACTTGGCACTAAAGTTTAGGATCAAGCCATTTCTTAATACCCTGGCTTTCAGAGTACCGTTTTTATTCGTCATTATGTTGCTACTAATGATCGGGGCTTTTCTGTGGGTGATGGAAAAGGAAGGGCGGCCGGTTATTGAGCACAGTGAACGTCAGTTTGTCCGTCAAACCGGTGAAGCCACGGTCGCGTTGCTATCAAAGTATATGGAAAAGTCTGCATCCTTGGCATTAGGCATGGCCAACACGGCAGAGAGTTTGCCCCTGAAATCCGATCTCTTTAAACAAGTATTTCGCCACAGTTTAAGTGAATCCAGTATTGCGGCATTTGTGGCCGGTGGCGGCATCTGGCCTGAGCCGTATGTATTTAATAAGAAAAAGGCTCGATCCAGTTTCTTTTGGGGACGTAATGCTCAAGGGGAATTAGAAGCGTTCGATGATTACAATCGTGACGATGGCGAAGGGTATCATCAAGAAGAGTGGTATGTGCCTGCCAAATTTTTAAAGCCCGGCAAGGTGTACTGGTCACGATCTTATGTGGATCCTTATACACTAGAGCCTATGATTACGGTGTCGGCTCCTATATACCGTAACGAGGGCTTCTGGGGGGTGTCCACTGTGGATATTCAGCTCTCAAGTATCGAGCAATTGCTTGAGCAGCAAGCCAGTCGTTTAGGAGGATACGCTTATTTGTTGGACCGCAGTGGGACTTTTTTATCCTTTCCTGATGATGGCATCAGTAAGCGATCCGTAACCACAGCGAGTAATGACCAAAAGCTGCAATACATATCGATTCAAAAAGCGGCGGAATCCACGCCGTTCTTGCCTGTCATTACCGACTCTTTAAATGTACTGGAAGGTATGTCGCGATCTAATCGTGAGTTGTCAGTACAGGCGCAAGCCTTAGCTGAGGGCAGTTACCAAATTGATTTGGATGAAGCGTTCCGCATAGCCAGTATCATGGCTAACCCACTTGCTAAGCGCACCATAGGCAGCAGTTTTATCAAACAAATCAATATGGAAAACGATCCCATCTTGAATGAACCGGTTGCCGTGCAAGTTTTTCATGTGCCAGAAAGCTACGGAAAATTAGTGCTTACCGTCCCAACTCGTTTGTTAAACATTAAAAGTGAAAAAATTATTCAAAGTGTTCTATGGGGTTTTACTTGGGCCATATTGGCGGCTTTGGTTTTAGGGTTAATGTATCTGGAGTGGATACTGATTTCACCACTGCGCAGTATGCGCGACCAAGTGATGTCATTTGATCATTCTCGCGAAATTACCGGTATTAAAACGGGGGAGCTGGCGGATTTGGCAAATCAATTTAATCACCGCAATCGACAACTGTTGGATTTAAATATGTCGCTTGCGGATTCGGTCAAGCAAGCGCAGCAAGCCAGTCAAACTAAAAGTCAGTTTCTTGCCAATATGAGTCATGAAATTCGTACCCCCATGAATGGGGTGTTAGGCATGTTGGACATTGTATTGAGAACCGATATCAGCGAGAAACAACAGCATTTTTTAAGTGTTGCCAAATCCAGTGCTCAAAGCTTGTTAGTGTTAATTAATGATATTTTGGACTTTTCAAAAATTGAAGCCGGAAAACTGGACATACAATATATCGATTTTAATTTACGTAAATTATTGTCGGAAGTGGTGGCCAGTGTTCAGCACAGTAATACCAATAAAGATGTTGAAATTATTTTAAATTTAAACGACTTGGAATCCAATTGGGTAAAAGGGGACCCAGCACGTATCCGTCAGATTTTCACTAATTTAATCGCTAATGGTCTTAAATTTACAGATGAAGGCGAAGTCATAATTAAAGCGGGATTAAAAGATGTTCCCGGTACTGGCTTCATTTTATACGGCTCTGTCACCGATACGGGAATTGGAATCGCAGAAGAAGAAACCGGAGCGCTATTTAAATCGTTTTCGCAGGTGGATATTTCAAATACACGGCAATATGGTGGAACGGGTTTGGGCTTGGCTATCTGTAAACAATTATGTGAGCTTATGGGTGGATCGATTAGCGTAAGCAGTGAAATTGGAAAAGGTAGTCGATTTGAATTTAGTGTGGTGCTCGAGAAGAGTGAGTACGACCATAAAACACAAGTCAATGTGGAGCTTGCGGATTATAACGTTCTGATTGTGGACGATAACGAAAGCAACCGCTTGGTATTAAATGAGTTGTTGCAAATTTGGGGTATGAATGTGACCCAGTGCAGTAGTGCACAGCAAGCGTTAGAAGCGTTATCTCAACATCAAGATTATTTTGATATTGCTATTTTAGATATGCAAATGCCGAAAATGGATGGAGAAGAGCTAGGTAAGAAAATTCGTATGCAAGCCCAGTACGATCAATTGCCTTTAATCATGCTCAGTTCCAGTGGAGAAATTGAAGATGCGGATCGTTTTGCGCAGTTGGGTTTTGCTGCGTATCTAATTAAACCTGTCATGCCAGAAGACATACGCGATGCCATTGCGTTATGCATCGAGAACGGTGCGGCATTGAAACACGCTAAACCCTTGTTAACGGTTCAGCATATTCAAATGTTAAGGGCTCATGCCGAATCCAGTAATGAAGTTCATGCGCCAGTCTCAGGCAAGGTATTACTGGTAGAGGATAATGAAATAAATCAAGAAGTGGCCATGACCATATTGGCAGAGCTGGGACTAAGTGTTGATGTTGCAAATAATGGACAAGAAGCTTTAGCGAAATTGGAACTTCAGCCGCAGGGTTATCAAATGATTTTTATGGATTGCCAAATGCCAATTATGGATGGTTACGAAGCTACAAGAGCCATACGTAAAGAAGAAAGATTCAAATATCTTCCAATTATAGCCATGACTGCGAATGCTATGGTGGGAGATAAAGAGAAGTGCATAGAATGTGGGATGAATGATTATTTATCCAAGCCGATAAACATGGACGATATTAAAAATAAAGTAGAGAAATGGCTAAAATAGGAATTTGCCTGATTTGTTTTGCATTGATAGGTTGTTCATCGCCGCAAGTGATGCAACAGACTCTGACCTATGATTATCTGATAGCGCCCAGCTATCCATTAACGGATAAACACAAAACCATCACCGTTATCATCGATGATACTTCATTAAAACGCCCAGAGCCTGCCTTAAGTTATGAGCAGCTAAAACTCAAATATACGGCTAATAAAAATGCTGATGTTGTGGTGTTTTTACATTTTTTACCTTCTTTTTTAGTGCAGCGTTCTCCAATTAGTCAACAGGTTATTGAATACGATGAAAATGATAAAGGTACAGTGGTGTATCGAGTAACGAACCGGGGATTTATTCGTACGCCGTATTCTGTAGAGGTGGTGGATAATCTAAATGAAACGCTTATTTTTCAAACACAAGGGGCTGGTAACTTTGCAATAGATGCCATACCAAAGCCTGAATTGGCGCAAACTGAATCTGCACTGACTTCTAAATTCTATGAACAACGGCAAGCGGCACGAGAGACACTGTTGCATGAGCTTTGGCAGCAACTCAAAGGACGGTTATTGAAAGATATACAAATGAACTTTGCTAAGATGGAATTTAGGTTAGTGAAAGATCATGAATTAGAGGGGGACTTTGCTCGAGCGTATTTGCTGTTAGAAAAAAATGATAAGGCAGCGGCTAAACAGGCTTTGAATATTTATAATAATCTACTAAAGCGCTACGAGAAAAAAGAAGGGGAGGAGAATCAAGCCATAGCGAGGTATGCCAATGATGGCATAACCGCCGCTACGCAAATTGTAAATGACCCGCACCCTCAGCGGTTTTCAAACAAATAACGCATTATTGCTGAAGCTCAGGCAGGTCTTTGAATAACGCCAGTGCTTCAGGGTTTTTTAGCGCATCGGTATTTTTCACTTCACGACCATGAATGGTTTCTCGTACTGCCACTTCTACAATTTTACCGCTTAATGTGCGCGGGATATCTTTCACTTGTACGATCACGGCTGGTACGTGTCGCGGCGTGGTATTGGCACGAATCATGGATTTGATTTCTTGTTTCAAATCGTCATTTAAATCGAGGCCTTCACGTAAGACAACGAAAAGCACGATACGCACATCGGTAGGGTCTGAGATTAAACTTTGGCCCACTGCAATGCTTTCCATAACGGCATCTACTTTTTCTACCTGACGGTAAATTTCAGCGGTACCGATGCGTACGCCACCTGGGTTTAATATGGCATCACTACGGCCATGAATGATTAAACTGGTGTAAGTGTGGCCATGGTATTCGTGCTGAATCTTTTCTGCGAAATCACCATGGGCCCAGATGTTATCGAACCGCTGAAAATAGCTTTTCAAATATTTTGCATTATTGGCATCGTTATAAAATCCAATAGGCATGGACGGGAAGGGTTTTTCGCAAACCAGTTCACCGCGCTCAGTGGTATTGGCGGCAACAGGTTGGCCTGCATCATCAAATACATTCACGGCCATCCCTAAACCTAAGCATTGTAGCTCGCCTTTGTACACTGGCAGGATAGGGCAGCCCAGCGTAAAACAAGACACAATATCGGTACCGCCTGCAATACTGCTTAAACATAAATCTTGTTTGATGTGCTCATACACAAAGTCAAAACTTTCGTTACTTAAAGGTGAGCCAGTAGAAAGCAGGCCCTTTAATTGAGTGAGGCTATGTTCTTTATTTGGAATGTATCCGGCTTTTTCTAATGCAGAAATATACTTTGCACTGGTGCCAAAAATGCTGATGTTTTCAGCTTCTGCCATATCCCATAATACATTTGGTCCAGGGTGGAATGGAGAGCCGTCATAAATCACAAGTGTGGCCCCTGTCATTAGGGTACTGACCATCCAGTTCCACATCATCCAGCCGCAGGTGGTGTAGTAGAACAAGGTATCGTTTTGTTTAACGTCGGTATGAAACACCAGTTCTTTGTAATGTTGTAATAATGTGCCGCCAGCGCTGTGCACAATGCATTTGGGTGCACCGGTTGTGCCTGAGCTGTACAAAATATACAAAGGGTGATCAAACGACTGCGCACTAAAGACAATGTCGCTGGCATCATTACTTAAACAATCTTGCCACATGTGTACTTGCGCGTTGGCATTAAGCTGGCTGTTGGCTGTGTCCTGGCTAATGTCTTTATTCGCATAAGGCACAACTAGAATATGCTCAATACTATGTAATTGTTGCAGAATAGGGTTCAACTTTTCCAAGCTGTTTAAGGTTTTGCCTGCGTAAAAATAACCATCTGTGGTGATGAGTACTTTAGGTTCGATTTGCCCGAAACGATCCAGCACACCTTGCAAGCCAAAATCAGGTGAACAACTGGACCATACTGCTCCTAGGCTTGTCGACGCTAACATGCCAATGATGGCTTCCGGTACATTTGGCATGAATGCCGCCACGCGATCGCCCGGTTTGACACCTAATTTAGTAAGGTGGGCACTGAGCTTTGCGACTTTTGTATAGAGTTCGGCGTAAGTTAGGGTTTGCTGTTTACCGCGTTCGTCGTAGGCCACAATGGCTTGGGCGTCATGTCGAAACTTCAACAAGTTTTCGGCAAAGTTGAGTTTTGCGCCTGGAAACCACTTCGCTCCCGGCATTAAATTCCCTTGTTCTAGTACACTGGTGTGCTCTTGCTGTTGGATGAACGAACCAAATTCCCACACATACTTCCAAAATAGATGGGGCAAACGCACAGAGAAATCGTGAAGCTGCTGATAATGCTGAACATCATGGCCATCTTTTCCTATGAAGTTCATCAGGGCTTGCATGTTGCTGTTATCAATACGGGATTGTGATGGGGACCATAGTGGGCTGGTCATAACATACTCCAAAAGCATTTTTATTATTGTAAGCCCCTAAGCTTGAGGGAAAACCTTAGATTTGTGAAATTTATATTATTAAGTAATTAATAACTATTGCTAATATATTCGATACAACCAAGCGCTTGCTTGGTTGTATCGAATGGGATAAGGTTACTCAAGCTGCCAGTTTTCATGAGTAAACGAGAATTTAGGGGATTGTTTTTATGAGCGAAAAAGTCGTCATTACCTGTGCCTTGACGGGCGTACTTACCAACCCGCAACAACATCCAGTACCAGTAACGGCAAAAGAAATGGCAGCATCTGCAAAAGAAGCCTATGACGCAGGCGCAACTTGTATGCATATTCATTTTCGTCAGCAGGAGGAAGGTAAAGGGCATCTACCATGTTGGGATGCCGATGTGGCATTAGAAATCAGCGACGCCATTCGTGACGCGTGCCCAGGGGTTATTATCAACTACACCACAGGCACCATTGGCCGTGACCAACAAGGTCCTATTGATTGCATTCGTAAAGGCAAACCAGAAATTGCTGCGTGTAATGCTGGCTCATTGAATTATTTAAAAACTCGCTCAAACGGCACTTGGGCATGGCCACCTATGTTATTTCAAAACACAGTGGATAAGGTGCAAGAGTTATTAGAAGTCTGCAAAGAAGAGGGCTGTCGCCCTGAATTTGAATGTTTTGACATAGGCATTGTGCGCAGTGTGGGCATGTTCCAAGAAGTGGGTATGTGGGATAAGTTGGATTACAATTTAGTGATGGGCGTGAATTCTGGTATGCCTGCAGACCCTGATTTATTACCGATTATTTTGAAATATTTAAAACCAGGCAGTCATTGGCAAGCCACAGTCATTGGGCGTGAAGAAGTTTGGGCCGTGCATAAAAAAGTTGCCGAACTGGGTGGTAATTTACGCACAGGTTTAGAAGATACTTTCTATTTGCCGGGTGGTGAAAAAGCCACGAGCAATGGCCAGTTGATTGATGCCCTTGCAAAAGTGGCTAGAGATGCCGGGCGTGAAATTGCGAGCCCCGAAGAAGCTCGCCAAATGTTTTTATAGTTCTCCTGTTAACTCATGATCAGAGAGTGTGCGCTGGTCATGAGTCCTAATAATTCTTCGTTGCTTTCACCTTTGATCGTTATTACACTCCGTGCGCATTTTGCAATTTTCACGGAATAGAAGATTGAACTCCTACCTTTCTCCTGTTTCTCATATTTCATGTGACTCATCACACTTCATTATTTGAGGCAGTAATGGATTTACTCTATAAAAACGAAAAGAAATTATTTTTAATCGCCGCGATTATTTCAGGCATTTTTTGGACTGCTCTCGTCTTAGGTACGCTTGGCATTGCATTACTCTATTTAGTATTAATGTATGTGTTTTTTATCTTTGTGCATTCTGGCTTTATTTCTTATTTAAAAGGAACTGGGGTAAAGATCACTCAAGAGCAATATCCAGATTTATATGAACGTTTAATTAAAAGCTGCAAAAAAGTAGGGCAAGAAGAGATTCCTGACGCGTATTTATTACGCACTGATTTTTTCAACGCTCTAGCTACTCGCTTCTTGGGTCGTAACTTCATCGTGTTGTTTACGGATGTGGTTGATGCCTTAGAAGAACAACAAGATGCGATTGATTTCTACATTGGTCATGAGCTAGGTCATATTCATCGCAAGCATTTACTGTGGGGATGGTTCGTTGCACCGGCATCTGTATTGCCATTATTAGGAACGGCACTACGTCGAGCAGAAGAATACACATGTGATCGTTATGGTGTAGCTTGTTGTGAAAAAGAGCAGGACATAGTGGCTGCGATTTCCGCCATTGCGGCAGGTGACTCCCGTTGGAAAACCATTAATGTGGATGCGTATTTAAAGCAAGTTCAAGAAACCAAGGGTTTTTGGATGTCATTGAACGAACTTGTTAGTGATTATCCTTGGCTTACTAAGCGTTTAGCTCATGCCATTGCGGCCAAAAATAACACCAAACCAGTATTGCCACGTCGTAACCTTCTGGCTTGGTTATTAGCTTTGCTTATTCCTCGTGCTGGTGTGGGCGGCGGTGCAGCGTCGATTATTGTTGTCGTTGCTGTTGTGGGTATCTTGGCCGCTGTCGCTGTACCCCAATATCAGGATTATATGGAGCGTGTGCGTTTGAATGCTGCTTATTCTTCAATTACACAATTGCAAGCCCCTGTGACTGAATACGCTATGAGTAATCAAGCCTGGCCAGGTAGTTTAGAAGATTTAGGATATGACGCGGCGGATTTTGATTTTGTTGCTCAAAACTATTCTGTAAATATTTATGAATCGGGTGTTTTAGCTGCTTTTATGGGTGAAACCAAAGACGGAGAAAATCAATATTTGGTGTTACAGCCTTCTGTGGTTGAAGGTGAAATTCAGTGGTCATGCCATGGAGAAAGCATCAAAGAGAAATTGCTACCAAGCGATTGTCGATAATGTGAAACTCGGCCAACAGTGGGAGGTTGGCTATATCCTTTCTCTTTATATCAGCATTAAAAAGAAAAGATTGATCTTTTTTCCTTGTAAGCAGGCTTTCGCCTGCTTTTTTGTGTTATTTTTAAACAGATCACAAATGGAGGGAGAGGCCTGTGAAAACCTTAAAAAAATTATTCCTATTAAGCTGGGTCGTTTTATTGGCGGCATGTATTGAATCCGATGATGATGAAGAGGCGATCAAAGAAGCTCTAGAAGAAGAGGGAGTAGGCTATTTCATCGATAGTCCAGTACAAGGCCTGGCTTATAGTTCCCCGTCACATACAGGTACCACTGACGCATTTGGTCGTTTTGATTATGAGGAGGGGGAAACGGTTACGTTCAGCTTAGGTACTATTACTCTGGGCTCGTCCTCAGCGGCTAAAGCCATTCATGTCAGTGACTTATTTGGAGATGCTGACGCGAATGATATAGATACACTTAACCTCGCACGCTTATTGTTAACTTTGGACAGTGACGGTGATCCAGATAACGGCATTCAGCTTAGTACCGAAGCCGTTACTGAAGCCAATAGCACTAATTTTCCTAATGGTATCGATTTTACCAGTGCTTCTTTTGCCACAGATGTGGCGAATTATATTGCGATAGAAGGGGTTGCTGGTGTTGCCAACCTTGTAAGTACTGCCAATGCTCAAGATCATATTACTTACACGTTATCTGAGGTTGAAGGGCTGCTGTCCAATTGTGGGAATGAGTGCGTGCCCCGTGCTGCCTTTAATGAGTTTGTTGAAAACGTGTCTCCTCGTCATGCTCAAGAGGGAGTATCACCCAATTTGGCTTCTATCGTCTTAGATATGACTGCAGATTATGACGGTGATATTACTAACATGTTTATTGAAATACATGGTATGCCAGAAGGGAATTTCGAAAATTGCCGAATTGACTGGTCTGGTTTCACCTGTAACGGTTATACAACTCAGACTATTTATGACTTCTTCCAAGATGCTAATAACACAATGCATATTTTGAACAGTGAGCATGTTACTCGAGCATTTGATACAACAGAGAAAACGTTAACCATTACTTGGTCTGGTTCATTGAGAGATAATTACATCTATACTGTTCACGTATTTAATGATGGTGAAACAGGTGATGAAGATGACTATAAAACCTGGTGGCAATTTACGACCGGAACGAATAATGCTTTATAAACAGCACTTAATTTTGTAGTAATAGTGAAATACTTTATGAAAAACCGATATTAAAAATATCGGTTTTTTTATGCCTTTTTGAAACTGACTGTTTATTTCCCACGTAAACCTTTTAAACCCACTAGCAAGTCAGGTACTCTCCATGAAAATGACGATCAGTGAAGTTAAACAATTGGATCACCCCATTGATAAGCTCATGTTGGTCAGTTTGTGTGGTATGTCGTATCAGTTGTACGGTGAAGATCGTGGTAAGCGGTTTGCCATATACGATAATAATGGCCAGCAGATCATTAGTCATAGCCTAGAAGAAGGTAAGAACTTCATTCATGGCATAGATTGCAAGGCGGCGGTGTTATATCAGCAGTTACCCTATGATGAAGCGTGTGCACAATTAGACGGTGAGATGAGTCCAGCCATGGAAATCCCCATAGCGGTTCATTAAATCGGAAGCGCTTAAGGCATCTACGGCTTGCCAAAATGAATGAAACTCATACACTGAGTTTTCCAATAATAAAAATGGGATGAGAGAAATGGACGTTTTGATTTTAGGCCTAGTCGTGTTTTTTTCCGTACATGTGATATCTACGGTGCCATCACTTAAGAGTGCGTTTACAAAAGTCGTGGGTGCGAAAGGGTATAAGCCAGTTTTTGCACTCATATCTCTAGTGGGTTTTGTATTAATTATCATAGGTTATGGCGATAAACCCTTATTGTTAGCCCCTGAATGGGTGGCGCCTAGCTGGGCTCGTCACTTGATGATGCCTGCATTATTGCTCGCCATTATCTTACAGCCAGCTGCCCATATGCCGACGAATATCAAACGTTTTACTCGTCACCCTATGCTGTGGGGAGTATCCATTTGGGCGGGTATGCATTTATGGCTTAATGGTGATCACGCATCCATTTTATTATTTGGCAGCTTTTTGGCCTATAGTCTATGGGCCATGTTTAGCGCCAATGCTCGTGGTGCCAAAAAACAAACTAAAAAAGTGCCGTTAAAGAAGGACATTGCGGTGATAATGGCAGGTACTACTGCGTTTGTGGTGATTGTTGTATGCCATAAGTGGATAGCTGGTGTGCCATTGGTGAATATTTAGTTTAATCGCTTGTAAAATAAACCATGTGTTAGTGCATAAAAAAGCCGTTACTTTTGTGTAACGGCTTTTTTATTAGGATCCCACCGAATTTAATTGACTGATTTTTTAAACTCATGCTCAAAGAAGTAATTGGTTGCTTGTACAAAACCTTCCACACTACCACAGTCGAATCGTTCTCCGGCAAATTTAACGGCAATCACTCGTTCTTCTTTGGCCACTTGTTTTAGAGCATCGGTTATTTGAATTTCACCATTGGTGCCGGGTTTGGTTTCTCGTAAATAATCAAATATTTGTGGGGTTAAAACATAGCGACCAATGATGGCCATATTGGTTGGAGCATCAGCGGGTTTGGGTTTTTCTACCATGTCGTCTACGTCGTAAATACCAGGGGCAATTTCATCACCACAAATAATACCGTAACTGGCGGTATCTTCTTTTGGCACTTCTTCAATGGCCACAATACAACATTGATATTGATTATATAAATCAATCAGCTGAGACATGGCTCTTAATGTATCCGTTTTTTGTTTGTGTTGATTCAATGGGGCAACACATAAATCATCAGCAAGAATCACAGCAAAGGGCTCATCTCCAATAATTGGTTCGCCGGTTAATATGGCATGGCCGAGTCCTAGCATTTCTCGTTGACGCATGAAGATAAATTGGCCGTTATCCATGACGGCATTGATATCGCTTAGATTTTGCTCTTTACTGCTGCCGGCAATTTCATGCTCTAATTCATAGTTATTATCAAAATAATCTGCTATGGCTCGCTTACCTCGCCCTGTAATAAATCCCATTTTATTGATGCCGGCTTCCATGGCTTCTTCTACGGCATACTGAATTAAAGGTTTGTTAACCACGGGCAGCATTTCTTTTGGCATGGATTTGGTCGCGGGCAAGAAGCGCGTACCGTAACCGGCTACGGGAAATAAACATTTACGGATAGTTTGTGTTTGAGTCATGTTGGCTCCTTAAACGTTTGCAATCCACATCATCTGATATGGATTGAGTGTGATGGCATCATAAGTGTTGTCTAATGTGAGGCCGCTTATGAGGTCTTGCCAGTCATTTGTGACCACAAGATTTAAGTCAGAAAGCAATAGGGATTGCTCGGTATTTGAAATGTTATAAATGCAAAAGATACTTTGTCGACGATCAATGCTTTGTCGCCAGAAGCCAAACAGATAGTCACCCATATGCAGAGTGAATTGAGTGGCATTAGGATGAAACGCTTTTTGCTCGCGTCGCAACTTAATAAGCTCAGTAAGTTTGGTATAAACTTGATAATGCATGCTGGAGTCATCATTTAATTCACTCATTAAATGATCGTAATTCCATTCATGACGATTAATGGAACGATTGTGTTCGGTGCGTTCCAGTTTATCATAGTCATTGCGTGTGCCGAGTATGCTATGAATATACAATGCCGGTATGCCTTCTAGTGCGAGCATAATGCCATGTGCACACATGAAACGATCCAACCCTAAATCATCGGTGCCTGCCTCTGTTCCCTGTAAAGCATCAAACAGAGTAATATTCACTTCATAAGGTTTTTTAACGCCGTTATCGCCAGCGCGCCAAGAAATTTTGCCACCAAAATTTTGCATAGTACTGACTAGAGTGGCTAATTCTGTATCACTTAATAAACCTTCTGCTGGGCGTAAGCCTATGCCGTCATGGGAGGCAATAAAGTTAAAATAGGTGGTGCCGTATTGCGCCGGTGGCATGCTCATCAACCAGCGTTTTAAATATCGGCAATTGCCACTCACCAAGGTGTAAACCAATAAAGGTGGCAATGAAAAGTTATAAACGCAGTGTGCTTCGTTGGCATTACCGAAGTAACTGAGGTTTTCAATATTGGGAATATTGGTTTCTGTGATGATGATGCTGTCAGGGTGGCTGTGCTCGATTAACGTTCGCATCAGTCGGACCACTTCATGGGTTTCATCCAAGTTTAAACAATTGGTACCCAGTTTTTTCCATAAAAAAGCAATGGCATCTAAGCGGAATATACGTATCCCTCGATTCAAGTATTCGCGCACAATATTAACGAATTCTTTTAATACCTGAGGGTTGGTGAAGTCTAAGTCCACTTGTTCGTGACTAAAGGTGCACCACACATACTCGGTTCCACGAGCGGTTTCGGTTTCTCTTAATAGGGGAGACGTCCGTGGGCGCACCACTTGTGAAATGGGTGCATCCCTATGCGTCGTATAAAAATAATCATGGCCAACGCCTTCACCCTTAATGAAGTTTTGAAACCATTCACTTTGATCGGAGCAATGATTGATCACCAAGTCCGCCATTAAACGATACTCGTCTGCGATGGCTTCTATGTGTTTCCATTGACCAAGAGCGGGGTTCACTTCGTAGTAATCACAAACAGCAAAGCCATCATCGGCACTGAACGGGAAAAAGGGTAATACATGTACGCTATTAATACTGTCCTTTAAATAGCGGTTAAGAAACTCATGTAAAGTTTGTAAGGGCGGCTCATCTTGTTTTTGAATGCTGTGACCATAAGTGATTACGGCCACATCCGTTTCGTTCCAATAATTATGATGTGGATGAATGGGCTGGTAGTGTTGACGAAATCCCATGATCTCCATCAACTCATCGGTAAGCATGTTTAAAGCTTCTGTAGATTGCAACTCTCCATAGATGGCTTCTAGGTGGTGCAATATCTTACTGTGTAATAAATCCAATTTAGGAGAATCAGTCATATGTCACCTATAGTTTGGCTGCAAACTCAGCGTGATCTTCTTCCACGGCTTTGTACAAGCGTTCAAAAATATCTGGCATGGCGCTTTGCACTCGACTCCAGCTTGGAATGAATGGAGTTTCCATTGGGTTATCTAGGAAACGTTTGCCGGCATCCATAATGTTTTTTGCGAACATTTCCACGGCTTTTTCTTCTTGGTGAATATCAAAACTTAAGCCGTTCATAATGGCGTCATTACGATACGTCTCCACAAAATCTAATGCGATACGGAAATAGCTGGCCTTGATAGTACGAAAGGTTTCTAAATTAAACACGGTGCCTTTGGTGGCTAACTTTCTAAACAGGGCCTTGGAAATATCAATGGACATTTTGGACAGACCAGCTTGCTGATCAGACAATGATAAATCTTGATGTTTATGATCATATACCTTGGCAATGTCCACTTGGCATAAACGGTTGTTGGCATAGTTACGGTGCATTTCGGATAACACGCCAATTTCTAATCCCCAGTCACTGGGAATGCGAATATCGTTGAGTACGTCACGTCGGAATGAAAATTCACCGGCTAATGGATAGCGGAAGCTGTCCATATAATTGAGATATTCTAAATTTTCATTGACCACAGATTTTAAGGCACGTAATAACGGCGTAACTAATAATCGACTGACGCGGCCATTCAATTTTCCTGATGCAATTCGAGCGTAATAGCCTTTACAGAATTCATAGTTAAAGGAGGGGTTGGCTACCGGATACACCAGGCGCGCTAATAATTCACTGTTGTATGTGACGATGTCGCAATCGTGCAATGCAATGGATTCGGCTTTTCCAGACGCTAAAATATAGCCCATGCAATACCACACATTGCGTCCTTTCCCCATTTCTTTTGGGGCTAATCCTAATTCTTGTAGGTGAGAGTCCAGTGCTTTTAACCTAGGACCGTCATTCCATAGCACTCTATGGTGTTGCGGCAATCCGGAGAAAAATTTTAATGCATGTATGTATTGGTCTTTGTCGGCACGATCAAGCCCGATAACAATTTCACTTAAATAGGGGACGTGTTTGATGTGTTCAATAATATTAGGTAAGGCTTCACCTTCTAGCTCAGAGAAGAGAGAAGGTAGCAGCAATCCAATAGGGCGTTGTTTACTGAAATTAACCAGATCATTTTCTAAGTCGGCAAGGTGGCGGTCGGTTAAATTATGTAGCGTGGTTATGATGCCATTCTGATAAAAATCAGCCATGGATTTCCCCTTTTATTGGTGAATCGGTGAGATCAAATAGATCATCTAAAATTTGGTTAACGCCTTGAGCCCAGCCAGCAGGACCCAATTTATCTGAAATATAAATATCATCCACGCGAGAAAGGCTCGGGATGTTATGGACGGGTGAGCGAATCACGAGGGCTTTGTCTGCCATATCCAACATCTGAATGTCATTGTGACTATCACCTATGGCGATGCTGATAAAACGTTGGCTTTTCAATTGTTGATAAACACCCGTGAGCCAAATCAACGCCTTGCCTTTATTCGCATCACCACAGACATGTAAGAAACGGCCACCTTGTAATACATGTGCATCTGAGTCTTGAAGTGTTTTTATGAATTCTCTTTTTTTGTCATCTGATCCTAGCCACAAAACCGGTTCACCGAATTGACGTTTAGCCGCGAGGCTGGCTTGTTCCATAGACAAGTCGGTCACCTGCGAAATTTCTTCAATGGTCATGGATGAAAACGGTTTGTATAGACCGTTAAATTCATCGCGTACGTTATTTAATTTATTGAGCCAGTGCTCATGTGGTGCAACAAATTCTTTTACCCAATACTCACCTTGGTTTTTCGTATCGCTAGGTTGAACGGGAAAATAATGTTTGGGAATAAAGACAGCGGCACCGTTCTCTATAATAAAAGGATGTGGGTTATTTAAGTCCAGACGCAGTTTTTCGATTTCAGCCTGAGTTTTACTGCTGCAAGGAATGACGGGTATTTTATTCTGTTGCAAATATTTCAGTGTGCTATCGGCCGCCATGTGGGAATAACTGTGATGATCCAATAATGATCCATCTAAATCCGTAAAGATAAGTGTTGGAATGCTTAAAGTTGGCGCGTCAGAGTTTTTAATACGATTCTTAATTTCGCGGTTATCGTCTAACTCGAATACGACATCTGCTTTTTGGGGGAGGGTATGTAATAGGTGTTGAGTGATGCGTTGATAATGTTGAATAAAGCGTGCGATTTGTGCTTCATTCATTACTTGTTGTGAATCATTTTGTATTTGATTGAGTGATGCTATTAATTTTTGCTCTTGTTCTAGTCGCCACTGATAAACACAATCAAAACTGGGAGCTTTGAGCATGACCATAAAATCAATGTTTGAAAACAGTGGTTCGTAATGATGTTTGAGTTGCGCATTCACATATTGGCGCCATTGCCCAGTTTCATCTTCTGATTCTTCTAATGCATTAACCGGCTGGGTGAGTTCTTTGTCATCTTGGGCACTGGCCCCGACACACCAGCCTTCAAATAACACGATGTGAGGAGCATGTGTTACTTTCGTCCATTGGGACTCATCGTGACGATCGTCTGTGGCTTTATTAAAACGAGGCACACAGACGGTACTCGCATTATTGTGGTGCAAAAGATGATCGATTGTTTCAAGAGTGAGCATCACATCGTGCGTACCAGGTACGCCACGGGTGGCTAATAGGGGGTGAATGCTGTGCCCGAGATGTTGTCGCTCATGGTGGGCGTAGTAAAAGTCATCTAAAGAAAGGCTAATGGCCAGTAATCCGTACTTTTCTTTGAGAATATGAACCAGTAATTCGGATAAGGTGCTTTTACCAGATCCTTGTGCACCATTAATTCCCACCAAAATACTGCGATGTTTATTTTGGTGCAGATTGGCAATTTCCCGAGCTAAAGGCACAAAATATTCCAATGCTTGGGCAGAAAAATCCGCTCCAAGCTGGTGTTTCTGCACAAAATGACTCAAGTCGATTTGATTCATGGTCACTAACTGCCTGTATTTATTGAGTTTTTACTGGCTAATTTAAATAGAGCAAATATTGTGCCCTGTCATTTTTCATCTTAACTTTCGGTACGGAGCGTGCTTATAATTCACTGTGTTTATCAAAAAAAAGCCTGTCATGTCCTTACTACAATTTCGTGAAGCCACAGAAAATGACGCTCAAGCGGTGTTAAATATTGTCAACCTTGCTTATCGCACAGAAGGTGGATGGACAACTGAGAGTCACCTAGTAGTGGGAGACCGGCTAGTGGAAGAAGATTATTTAGCCGCTCTTAATACGCCAAACACCATTATTTTTTTAGCTTTAGAGGGCGACATCATTGTAGGGTGTATAGAGTTAAAAATAGCAGATGGCCATGCTCATTTAGGCATGTTGTCTGTACTTCCTGATCGCCAAAATCAAGGTATCGCCTCACAATTACTGGCTTATGCGGAGCAACAAGCCAAACAGACCTATTCTGCAAAAATTGCTGAAATGCTGGTGTTGGATGTGCGCCAAGAATTGTTGGAGTTCTATTATCGTAAAGGGTATGAACGTGCCGATGAATACGTGCCATTTCCTACGGATTTAAACGTGGGGAAACCCATTGATCAGAACTTGATGTTTGAAAAAGTTGTAAAAACGCTTTAGTTTCTTGCTATCACAAAGCGCAATGTTAACAACGTTGCGTTTTGTGCTCTTTTATTTTTTTGTTTTAGTCTTTTATTCCATAGCAATCTAAAAATCACTAGCTTAGATGCATTGCGTCTTGACGATGTTTTTTACAAGACGTCCCTCATTAGATTTGTCTAAACTCAAAGTAACATCCCCAAAAGGGATTAGCAGGTAACTGCTCATATATGCATGGTGTCGTAGGCCTCACAAGGGAGATCGACTTATGTTTTCCAATATGCACACCCAATCTGTGCAAGAGCTTCACTTTTGCCAGCAAGGTTCCCTCAACGCCGTCGTGGCGATTCACAATTTACGTTTAGGCCCTGCTTTGGGCGGTTGTCGGTTCATCGAATACGATTCGGATCTGGCCGCAATCGAGGATGCCATGCGTCTGGCTAAAGGCATGAGTTATAAGGCTGCACTGGCTCGTGTACCTCAAGGTGGCGGTAAATCCGTGATTATGAAGCCCAAGGGTGAGTTTGATCGCGAGGCTTTATTTAAACAATTTGGGCAGTTTATTCAGAGTTTAGGTGGTCGTTATATTACAGCCATGGACAGCGGCACTAACGTGTCGGACATGGATATATTACGTTCACAAACCACATTCGTGAGCAGCTCCAGTAATATTGGGGACCCTTCACCCACCACAGCTCATGGTATGTTTTTAGGTATCGAAACCGCGGTGCGTTTCTTGATGAATCAATCCTTAAAAGGTATCACCGTCGCCATACAAGGTTTAGGACATGTGGGATTTTCATTGGCAGCGCAATTACATGAAGCCGGTTGTCATTTAATCGTGAGCGATATGGATCGAGAGAAAACCCAATTAGCTGAGCGTTCGTTTTCAGCCAAAGTGGTGGCTGTTAATGAAATTTATAAACAAACCTGTGATGTGTTTAGCCCATGCGGTTTAGGTGGTGTACTCAACGATCAAACCATTAATCAATTGAATTGCAAAATTGTTGCTGGTTGTGCAAACAATCAACTTTCTCATGATGGTATTGCGCAGTCACTTCATGAAATGGAAATTTTATACGCGCCTGATTATGTGATTAATAGTGGCGGTTTAATCTTTGCCTCTTCCAGCTATCGAGGTTTAGCTGCAAAAGAAATTGAGCGCGAAGTGAATAAACTCAAAGATACCTTAAACAAGGTGTTTACCTTATCCAAACAAAAAAACATGAGCACAAATTTCATTGCCAATAGTATGGCCGAGCAAATTTTGTATGGCGATATGGCGTCTCAAAACTGGATTATGGAGGCGGTATGAAAGCGGTGAATCAAGCGAAAGTAACAGCGCAAGGGCACAGCCCTTTAATGGAATTCTCTTTACAAAAAATTCAGTTTTTAGATGAAGACGGTAACTGGGTGAGTGAACGCCCTGAATTTGCAACCGATGAATGGTTGGTACAAGCCTATCAACATATGGTTTTGAATCGTGTGTTTGATCAAAAGGCCATTGCTTTGCAACGTACTGGGCAAATGGGCACGTATCCTTCGAGTTTAGGGCAAGAAGCCTTTGGCATTGCCATTGGCATGGGCTTACAAAAAGACGATGTATTTGTACCGTATTATCGTGATCATGGCGCACACTTGTTACGTGGGCACAAACTCAGTGACTTACTCTTGTATTGGGGCGGTGATGAGCGTGGTTCTGCTCATGGGCCGAAACAAGACTTTCCCATATGTGTTCCCATTGCCACACAAATTACTCATGCAGCTGGTGCGGCGGCTGCATTAAAGATCCAAAACAAGAATCAATTGGCGGTGGTCACTATTGGCGATGGTGGTACGTCCAAAGGGGACTTTTTTGAGAGTTTAAATGTAGCTGGCGCTTGGCAGTTACCATTAGTGGTCTTGGTGAATAACAACCAGTATGCCATATCAGTACCTCGAGACATTCAGTGTGGAGCACCTACGCTTGCACAAAAAGCCATTGGGGCTGGTATCTATGGTGTACAGGTGGATGGCAATGATGTGCTTGCAGTTTATCAAGCCATGTTAGAAGCACGTCAACGTGCTGATGAACATAAGGGTGCTACGTTAATTGAAGCCATTACCTATCGTTTAGGTGATCACACCACGGCAGATGATGCCAGTCGCTACCGCTCTAACGATGAAGTGAAACAAGCTTGGCAAAAAGAACCCATTAAACGCTTACAAAATGCCTTATTTAATTTAGGTCTTTGGGATGGCGAAAAAGAAAAGCAATGGCAAAACCAATGTGCCCAACACGTGGATGAAGTGGTTGCGGAATATCTCACCTTAGAAAAAGACACGGCAGAAAGTATGTTTGATCACTTATATCAAGATTGGCCGGAAGTAATGAATGAGCAATTGGATTTATTGGCGGATAAATTAACGCGAATGAATCACTAAGATAAAGAGTGATGGAGGTGAGTGATGGCTGCAGTGAACCAAGTAACCTCTGCTGAACAAATGGACAGCGTATTATTAGAGGCGGTGAATCTTGCGTTGCATTATGAAATGGAGCATGACGAGTCGGTGGTGGTTTTAGGTGAGGACGTGGGCACTAATGGCGGGGTATTCCGAGCAACCAGTGGCTTAAAAGAAAAATTCGGGTTTAAACGTGTGATGGATACACCACTAGCCGAAGCGTTGATTGCGGGTCTTTCTGTGGGTATGGCCACTCAAGGATTAAAGCCCGTGGCTGAAATTCAATTTATGGGTTTTATTTTTCCTGCGTTTGAGCATTTATTTTGTCATGCCGCACGTATGCGTAATCGTACTCGTGGTCGCATGAGTTGCCCTATGGTATTACGTGCGCCTTATGGTGGCGGCATTCATGCGCCTGAGCATCACAGTGAAAGTACCGAAGCATTAATTGCGCATACGCCTGGTATTCGCGTAGTCATTCCTTCCTCTCCAGCACGAGCATATGGTTTGTTATTGGCTGCCATTCGTGACCCTGATCCCGTTGTTTTCTTAGAACCCAAGCGCATCTATCGTGGTGCGAAACAATCCATCATAAATAATGGCGAAGCTTTGCCGTTAGATACTTGTTTTACTCTGCGAACGGGCACCGATGTTACGCTTATTAGTTGGGGCGCATGTATCGCGGATACCTTGCAAGCAGCGGATGCATTAGCAGAAAAAGGCATCTCAGCTGAAGTCATTGATGTGGCAACGATCAAGCCTTTAGATATGCGTACCATGATCACGTCGGTGGTGAATACTGGGCGTTGTGTGATTGTGCATGAAGCGGCGCGATCATTTGCAGTGGGCGCTGAAATCGCGGCACAAGTGAGTGAGAAATGTTTTTTAAATTTGTTGGCACCTGTGCAACGGGTTACCGGGTTTGATACACACATGCCGTATTTTAAGAATGAGCATTTCTATTTGCCCAACAGTGCCGACATAGTGGCAGCAGTGGAAAAATGCTTTAAAGAAGCATGAGTTGCCGAAAACTAAAATGTGAAGGCGAATAAATTATTGGAAACTAACCTTAATAATTGAACATTTCAGGCCCAAGATAAGGAAGGTGTCATGAAGTACTTCAAACTCCCGGATTTAGGTGAAGGCTTAAGTGAAGCCGAAATCGTCGAGTGGCATGTCAAAGTGGGCGAACAAGTCTCTGTGGACCAACTCATGGTATCGGTAGAAACGGCAAAAGCCATAGTGGAGGTTCCTTCACCTCAAGCCGGAGTGATCACCGCATTGTTTGCTGAGCCAGGTGATGTGGTGCACATAGGTGAGCCTTTAGTGGAGTACGAAGGTGGGCAAGATGATTCTGGCACTGTGGTAGGCGATTTATCCCTAAGCGCCAAGCATGCAGGTGAAGATGACTTTATTGTAGGCAGTGCCCATCAGCCGTTTGCGCAACATGGCATTAAGGCGACGCCTAGTGTTCGAGCACTAGCAAAACGTTTAAATGTGGATTTATCACACATTAAAGCCAGTGGCGGTGATGGCCGCATTACCAGTTTGGATGTGGAGCGAGCCGCACAACTTAATGCAGATAAAGGGCATAGCGAATCCTTAAAAGGCGTGCGTAAAGTGATGGCCAAAAACATGGCTGACAGCCATGCGCAGGTGGTACCGGTCACTTTACACGATGATGTGGATGTACATGCTTGGTTCAATCAAGATAATAAACAAGACATCACCATGCGGTTAGTGCATGCCATTGCTAAAGCCTGTGAAGTTGAGCCAAGTATGAACGTATGGTTTGACGGTGAGCAATTATCTAGACGAGTATTAACTCAAATCGATTTAGGCATTGCGGTCGATACGGAGCAAGGCTTGTTTGTACCAGTTTTACGCAATATCAATGGACGCGATTTAGATGACTTACGCAGTGGCTTGAATGCGTTAAGGGCTGCCGTTAAAAGTCGAAAAATTCCTCCGCAAGAAATGCAAGGTGCAACTATTACGTTGAGTAATTTTGGAACCCTAGCTGGGAAATACGCTAATCCAGTGGTGGTACCACCACAAGTGACGATCGTTGGTGCTGGTGGTATTCGACAGGAGGTAGTGGCGTATCACGGTGAAACTGTGGTTCATCCTGTTTTGCCGTTATCGGTGACGTTTGATCACCGTGCGGTCACCGGAGGTGAAGCCGCACGCTTTTTAAAAGCCCTTATGGATGATTTAGCTTTGGCGCAAACCGATTAACCGGCTTTACTGGCCATTTGCAGTGAGTGCTTTTTTTCAAAATGTAGAATCCCATCCGCAATGGGTTTTTTGAGTAATATTTTTTTATCCACTTCGTATTTGTTCAGCACGCGCCAAGGTAGTGTTTTACCTTGGCGAGGCAAGATGTTTTTAGCCCTTAGTACATAACCGGATGCCATTTCATCCATAATGGTTTCATCAAGGGCGATTTCGCTTTCATTTTTTGGCATGGCTACATGAAATTCGTTTTCATCCATGTAATTGAATAATCGACATAAGTAATTAGCCGATAGGTCCGCTTTTAATGTCCATGGCGCATTGGTGTATCCGAAGATCCAAGCAATATTTGGGATGTTCTCGGCTAATACGCCCTTATAGGTCATGTGTTCATTTAATTTTAAATTCTTGTGATCAATGCTCAGTGACATGCCACCTAAAGCTTGTAAATTTAAGCCGGTTGCTGTGATGATGATATCCGCTTCCAAATGCTCGCCTGATTCTAATTGAATACCTGTTTCTGTGAATGTTTTGATGTTATCTGTCACCACACTGGCTTTACCTTGGGTAATGGCTTCAAATAAATCCCCGTCGGGAACGGCACATAATCTTTGGTCCCAAGGTTGATAATGAGGAGAAAAGTGGCGCATATCAAAGTCTTGAGGAAGATGTTTTTTTACAGCGGACAGTAAAAGTTTACGCAAAGCATTTGGCCACTTCTTAGCCGCTTTAAACATAGTGCGTTGCAGAAAAATATTACGTGATCTTGCTAAACTAAATACCCAACGATTGGGTAGGAAGTAACTCAAAAATTTTGTGATACCGTCTTCAGAAGGAATTGAGAAAATATAAGAAGGTGAGCGTTGCAGCATGGTGACATGGGCGGCCTTATCTGCCATGGCAGGCACTATGGTTACGGCGGTGGCGCCACTACCTATGACCACGATTTTTTTATTTGTGTAATCATAGTCTTTTGGCCATTGTTGAGGATGCAGAATATCCCCTTTAAATTGCTCTTCTGCTTTGAAGGATGGGCGATAACCCTGATCGTAATTGTAATATCCTGTGCAAGGAATTAGGTATTGGCAAGTAAACTGCTGACGGCTTTCATCGGTTTCATTAATGGCTTCAAGGGTCCAAAGTTGTTGAGCACTATCCCAATTGGCATGATCAATTTTTAGTGAATATTGCACTGTATCTTGCACATGGAACGTCTTAGCTGTTTGCTGAATGTATTGGCGAATAGAATCACCATCGGCTAAAACACTTAATCCATCCCAGGGGTGGAAGTCGTAACCAAAGCTGGCCATGTCGCTGTCGCTGCGAATACCTGGATAGCGAAATAAATCCCATGTGCCACCCATTGCTTGGCGGCGCTCTAAAATAGCAAAATACTTGTTGGGACATTGCTGCTTTAAATGACAGGCCATGCCAATGCCAGATAAACCTGCGCCAATGATGAGAATATCAAAGTGTTGGGTTGTCATGAGGTTGCCTATTATTTTTATTATGATGATTTGACCCTAAAATAAACCTCCAAGCTTGTCTATGGCCAAATAGGGCATGGCTTGGTGCTTATTCTGCCAAAAGAGTTTCTATCACTTTTTCAATTTTTTGCGCTTTAGGAGTATTGGCATGGGTTTCGCCAACAAAGCGATAACGAATTTGCCCTTGCTTATCAATTAGATAAAAAGTGGGCCAATAACGATTGTTCAGCGCTCGCCAGTATCGAAAATCATTATCTAACATGGCTGGGTGATGCAGCTGAAATTCCTGCATCTTTTTTATAACGGATTCTGGCATTTTCTCGTAAGCAAATTCAGGGCTATGTATGCCTAATACAGCGAGACCTTCAGTTTGATATTTTGCTTGTACGTTATTAAGCCAAGGAAAACTACGATAACAATTCCAACAAGCAAAGGTCCAAATATCCATCAAAACAACCTTGCCTCTAAAATCTTGAGTGGTTAGCGGAGGGGATTGCAGCCAAGCCTCAGTGTTGTTTTGTATGAATTGCGGCCAAGGTTGTGGGTAGGTCTCAGTATCTGCTTGGCAATACAACATAGAAGACAGTAATACGACCAAGCCTATAAACCGAATAGTGAGTGACTTGCTCATGGGAACCTCATTGCGAATGCAATAATGCTTTGATTGTTAATTGTACAATTAGTTCACACTTTAGGCTTTAAAAATTTACTTATAACAGGCATTAAATTTTAGTTTTCGGCCGCAATAACTATCTGAAATTTAAGAGATAAATATGGAAATTAATAAAAAAATTATGGCTTCACTGCTTGCCATGGGTTTATTGACTGGTTGTGGCAGTGATTCAGATTCGGACTCTGTTGAAAGCTATGGCGTTGATTACACAGGCAAAGAAGAATCAGCGAGCGTTACACTAGAAGATAAGGATGCCATTGCTGCTTCAACAATTGTCGCATTTGAAACACTAATGTCCTCACTTAGGAATGAGCCGAACATATTTGCATATAGTCATAGTGCCAATAGTTTCGTTGCTTCTATGAATGCATACTCAGACCTGATTGAATCCGAAGTAGGCACAGAAACGATCCCTAACGTACCAGTTGAAGGTGATTGTGGTGGTTCAGTTAAAGTCAGTGGTGATTACGAAAACTTCAGTTTTACAGCTTCTAACTTTTGCTTAGATATGGGAGCACAAGAAACTATTCTTGTGACAGCAAATGGCAGTGCGGAGTTTACAACAAATGTACAGACAGATTATAAAACGTTTACTTTTGAACAATTCTCGTTAGCGTTTAAGGAAGTAATGATTAAGTTACACGGTGAGATAGGTTCTGGGCTTAACGAAAAAGAAAACCCAGAGGTTCGAGTTTATGCAAATCTCACTATTGATGGAGAAAAACAAGCTTTGAATTTAGTTCGTGCTTGTGATTCACAAGGTGAGAATTGTAATTTTGATTTAGAGTTCAGTGCAGAAGATGGTCAGGTGCATAAAGTGATTGATTCTGTTTTGACTCAACCTGAGATCGAATCAAATCAATGGCAAGGATATGGTAAGACCTATCTAGCAGATATTGGAAAATTATCTTTTGAGTTTGATAGTTTAACTTACTGTGAAAACGGTGAAATCAATACGGCAGATATTTATATTTGGGATAATGCGTTAAATTCTTTGGAGATAACTTATTCTCAATGTGGGGTTGAACCTAGCGTTGAATTTGTCGAAGCTTCGCAATATCAATAAAAAAGGCGCCTAGGCGCCTTTTTTATTGTCTAATTTCTTCAGGGGTTAAACCTTGCTTCTTTTTCGATTTGTAATCCAAATACGCTTTTACATGGGTCTTACCAAGTAACGCATCCAGATAGCTTAAAAATCCTGCATAATTGCCTTTAAATTTAGCATGATGAAAATCGTGGTACACAGGTCCATGATAAATCAAAAAAAGTCGTGCTGGATTCCAAGGAACGTCATACCCCATATGGCCATCCGCCGCTTCAAATTGCCGAATGATCACCCAAATCCAAACCACATATAAATGACTACTTAATAGAATTGGCCCAACCAGTATTAAACCCGACGTACATGCGAATTCAAACCAATGCATGTAATTACCATTAATGGCGCAAGTATTTTTTATTCTGTGATGCACACTGTGAACATGACACATGAGCCATTTGTTTTGGTGAAATAATCGATGCATCCAATAATATAAAAAGTCATCGAGCAAAATAAAAAATACGATTTGAATCGCAATGATCCAAATACTGGGTAACTCGCCAATATGTATACCTGTACGTTTAATAAGTGGCCACAGCAATATTAAAAAGATAAAAACCACTAAAGTATTTTTGACGCTGTGATAAATAGATGGCCAAAAGGTACCGGCTACATTGATGGGCTGCTTTTGAATACGATAGGGCGAGAGCCAGCTTGGTTCTTTATATGCAAGGTATGTCCAAGGTAATGCAAACAGCATAAAAGCGACAAAACTGATGCCTAAAGTAGCCGCAGGAAATTGCCAAAACCAAGGGTCGTTCCATAAGCTTAAATAGTCGTTGATAAGAGTGTCCATTCGATACTCATTTTATTGTTGTTATTCAGTGAATATACCCAAGGTGTTTGAAAGTCACAGGGCATAACGAGTCAATCAAGGGATATATCTGGACAATGGGGTATTGAAAGTTAAGACATAGCTGGCATATCATGGCCACCTGCTCACGGGGTGCCACTTCTTTGAAGTAGCTGAGATTTTACCCGTTGAACCTGATCCGACTAGCATCGGCGTAGGAATGAGCGTGATTTGCCTATTTTCACAGGCAAGTTGCACCTTACTGGTATGAATCTATCTTGAATTCGCCGGTTTCCCGCACGTCCTTGTTAGTGGTGACTTACTGTTAATTAAGGACCCACTATGCAAAAAACAGAACAGACTAATCAAATTCAAGCTGCACAGCTTGCTAATCTAAATCCACATTTGATTACTCGCGAACCGCTTCCGGGTAGTGAAAAAGTCTATATTCAAAGCCCTAATCGTGATGATGTGCGCGTGCCTATGCGTAAGGTGCATTTAACCGATGGCACGGACATCACGTTATACGATACCTCCGGCCCATATACAGATGTCACAGCAGAAGTGGATGTACACAAGGGCATTGATGCACAAGCACGTAGCCTATGGATTGCGGCGCGACAAGATAGCGAAATCTATCAAGGTCGCGATACCAAACCTGAAGACAATGGTTTAGAGGATTCCCATAAAGCATTTCAATTTTATAACCCACATCTACAACGTCAGCCTCGTCGAGCCCTAGCCGGCAAAAATGTCACGCAAATGCACTATGCCCGTAAAGGCATTATTACCGCTGAAATGGAATACGTGGCCATGCGCGAAAATCAACAGCGCGAGGCCCTAGTTAATGAATTTAATACTAATGAACGCAACGCTAGGTTAAAAGGCAACTCTATGGGAGCGGCTATCCCCGATGTGATCACGGCTGAATTTGTACGTGATGAAATCGCACGTGGACGCGCAATTATCCCAGCCAATATTAATCATCCTGAATTAGAACCCATGATTATTGGTCGTAACTTTTTAGTAAAAGTAAACGCCAATATTGGTAACAGCGCGTTGTCTTCATCCATTGAAGAAGAAGTTGAAAAGCTAGTCTGGTCCACCCGCTGGGGAGGCGATACCGTGATGGATTTATCTACGGGTAAGCATATTCACAGTACTCGTGACTATATTATTCGCAATTCTCCGGTCCCAATTGGCACTGTGCCCATTTATCAGGCGCTGGAAAAAGTCAACGGCGTTGCCGAAGATCTGACTTGGGAAATTTTCCGCGATACTCTCATCGAACAAGCCGAGCAGGGCGTGGATTATTTTACCATCCATGCAGGTATTCGTTTGGCTCATGTACCGCTCACCGCAGATCGAGTAACGGGTATTGTGAGCCGTGGTGGTTCCATTATGGCTAAGTGGTGTATAGCTCATCATAAGGAAAGTTTTTTGTATGAGCACTTCGAAGACATTTGCGAAATTATGAAAGCCTATGACGTGAGTTTTTCATTAGGAGATGGTTTGCGTCCAGGCTCACTAGCGGATGCAAACGATGCGGCGCAATTCGCAGAGTTGGAAACATTGGGTGAATTGACGCAGATTGCTTGGAAACATGATGTGCAAGTGATGATCGAAGGCCCGGGACATGTGCCTATGCATATGATTCAAGCGAACATGGATAAACAATTAGAATGTTGTGATGAAGCGCCATTTTATACGCTAGGACCTTTAACTACAGATATCGCTCCAGGCTATGACCATATTACATCGGGAATCGGTGCCGCTATGATTGGATGGTTTGGTTGTGCCATGCTGTGTTACGTGACACC
>JABXIK010000059.1 GCA_013373125.1 Gammaproteobacteria bacterium
CGGCGGTAACAGGGGTTCGACTCCCCTACGGGATACCACTTATTTAAATATGTTGGTTGAGAGTGAAACAATTAACGAGCATATATGAGGTTAGGACACCGCTACTCATTATCAGCGGCGGTACTGGTCTTAGACATCACCAAAAGTGATGTCATGTAGTTAAAGTGGTTGTTCTAGTAACAGTCACTGAGTTCCAAGTGAGCTCATCAGCCTAAGCTGAAACAGTATTGCGGGAATAGCTCAGTTGGTAGAGCACAACCTTGCCAAGGTTGGGGTCGCGAGTTCGAGTCTCGTTTCCCGCTCCAAATTAAAAAAACCAGAACATTGTTCTGGTTTTTTTATGCCTGAAAGAAAAGGGCCTGTGTATTAGGCCCTATGTGATCAGTGTTCGCTTTTAAAAATAGCCTGTTTGGCTGCTAGGTAGTCAAAATTTTCATCGGCTTCTATCATTAAGTCTTCCAGCTGTTGGAACTTAGCTATTTCTTCGTCGGGCATAAAGTGCAGGGCATCGCCACCGAAATACCACAGTACTTCACGACCTAGGTGTGGCGCGAAGCCTGGATAGTTTCGAAATAGACGGGTTAGCCACTCCTGACCCTCAAATACAGCATCAGCGTGGTGACTCTCAAGGTCGGTTATTAACTGAGAAAGCTGTTCAATAAAGCTGGCTTCATCTTCGCCAAGCGGATCTTGATTGAATGGAAAACCTTGTTGCAGAGATTGATGAAAATCTTTCAACAAAATCAGAGTATGATGGTGTGGATTATACGCTTGCATAGATACGATACGGTTATGAGTTCATTGAATGATTATAAAGGGCCTGCCCTGAGCATTACGGGCCTCAAAAAAGTATACGAAAGTGGTCATGTAGCCTTGAAGGGCATTGATCTTGAAGTCTCTCAGGGAGATTTCTTCGCATTGTTGGGCCCTAATGGTGCGGGTAAGTCTACCACACTTGGCATTGTTTCTGGATTAGTGAATAAGACAGAAGGGCAGGTAAAGTTATTTGGGCTGGATATCGAGGGTGATTGGTATTCGGCTAAGCGATTGCTGGGGGTCGTTCCTCAAGAATTTAATTTTAATCAATTCGAAAAAGTTCAAGACATCGTCGTCACTCAGGCTGGTTATTACGGGTTGCCTAAAAAACAGGCGTTATTGCAAAGCGAGAAATACCTGAAGGCTTTAGATTTATGGGAAAAACGGGATGTGCCTTCTCGGATGTTATCTGGTGGTATGAAGCGCCGTTTAATGATTGCTCGAGCGTTGGTGCACGACCCTAAATTATTGATTTTGGATGAGCCAACTGCAGGTGTTGATATTGAGCTGCGATTGAGTATGTGGCAATACTTAGAGAAATTAAATAAAGAGCTGGGTACTACGATTATCTTAACTACTCACTATTTAGAAGAGGCTGAGAGCCTGTGTCATAACATTGCCATTATTAATAAAGGCGAAATTGTTAAAAACACATCCAAGCGCGCACTTTTACAAGAGCTGCATAAGCAAACGTTTGTAGTGGAGTTGGCGCAAGCTTATCCGGATCAGCCAAATTTTGATGGTCTTGATATAGCTTGGCAGGATGAGCGCTGCTTAGAGGTGGATGTGGAAAAGGGCACTGCGATTAACGAATTATTTACCGTGTTTAATGATCAAAATATTCAGGTGAGCGGTATTCGACCAAAATCGAATCGTCTTGAAACCTTATTTGTTGATGCGGTAAGGAAATAAATATCATGGAATTCATTCAAGCTTACTGGATTGCATTCAGCACTATATTCGTGAAAGAAGTACGTCGTTTCTTGCGTATATGGCAGCAAACCTTATTGCCGCCTGCCATTACCATGACATTGTATTTCATTATTTTTGGTAACTTAATCGGGTCGCGCATTGGGGAAATGTCTGGGCTGAATTATATGGCGTTTATCATGCCGGGTTTGATCATGATGGCGGTGATTAATAATGCTTACGCTAATGTATCAAGTTCCTTTTTTAGTAATAAATTTCAGCGTAGTGTAGAAGAGCTATTAGTCGCGCCTGTACCCAATAGCGTGATTCTGGCGGGCTTTGTATTTGGAGGTGTGGCTCGTGGATTGTTAACGGGGATTATCGTGACTATAGTTGCGGTGTTTTTTACGGATATTCAAGTGCACAACATTTGGATTCTATCTTCCATTGTATTGTTATCGTCTATCTTGTTTTCGCTAGGTGGTTTTATTAATGCCTTGTATGCCAATAAATTTGATGATGTTTCTATTATTCCTACTTTTGTATTAACGCCACTTTCATACTTGGGCGGGGTGTTCTTCAGTACGGATTTATTGCCAGAAGGTTGGCGCATCGTCTCGGAGTTTAATCCGATCCTGTATATGGTGAATGGTTTTCGTTATGGCATGTTAGGGGTGAGCGATGTAAATCTGGCCACTTGTTATGTCATATTAATAAGTGTAATCGTGATATTAACCACCTTTAGTATGTGGTTGCTTAAACGTGGTAAAGGAATTCGCAGTTAATGAATACGAATGATCAAGAATTGTTATTAGGTAAGCATACTGACTATGTGTTTGAGTATGATGCTTCTTTGATTTTTCCAATTTCTCGCGCACAAAATCGAGAGAAATTAAATATGCCGAATAAGAAAGTGGAAGGAGGTTTGCCTTTCTTTGGGGTGGATGTTTGGACTGGGTACGAACTTTCTTGGTTAAACTTGAAAGGTAAGCCACAGGTGGCAATCGTAGAGTTTATTATTCCAGCGAATTCGGCTCATATCGTCGAGTCAAAGTCATTTAAGTTGTACCTTAATAGTTTTAACCAAACTAAGTTATCTGGGACTGATGAACTGAAAACACGTTTGGAAACCGATTTATCTAAGGGCTTTGGTGGTGACGTTCGAGTTGTCTTGCATAGTGTAATGGATTTTCCTGTTTCTACTGCAAATATCGGTCAGTGCATTGATGACTTAGATATAGAAGTGAGTGAGTACGAACCTAATTCGGAATTATTGGTTTGTGCCTCAGAAGAAGTTGTAACCGAGACTTTAAATTCACATTTGTTGAAATCCAATTGTCCGGTAACTGGTCAACCAGATTGGGCTACATTGGTTATTGATTATACAGGCCCAAAGTTAGACCAAGAAGCTTTACTAAAATACGTGATTAGTTATCGCGGACATGATGACTTCCACGAACACTGCGTGGAGCAAATTTTCTGTGATTTGGCGAATCTTGGTGATTTTGAGCAATTAATGGTCACTGCTCGTTATACTCGCCGCGGTGGATTGGATATCAATCCAACTCGATCGTTATCGGCGGTCTCCCCTGAAAACTTATTAGGCCGACTTGCTCGCCAGTAAATCCTTTGCCCTGTATCAATAAATGCAGGGCTTTTCCCTTTCTTTACAGAATTATTGCTAGAAGCATTATCATTTCTTCGTGAGAAGTATTATCATTTAGGTATTTCAAGATTCACGGGTATCACTATGGCAATGCGGTTCAGTGACTTAAAAGTTGGCGATAGCGCCATTATTTCTTTAGAGCAACCTTCGGAAGATCAAGCGGACCAGCGCTTAATGGTGTTGGGCTTAACTCCAGGCACTCAATTTCACGTGACACGCGTTGCCCCATTAGGTGACCCAATCGAAATTAAGCTTCGCGGCTTTAACCTAAGTTTGCGCCGTGCTGAAGCGAAAGGCATATGGGTGGAAAAAGTATGAGTGAACAAAAATTCACCATCGGATTGGTTGGTAACCCCAATTGCGGTAAGACAACGTTATTTAATGCCTTAACGGGTACGCGCCAAAGGGTGGGTAACTGGCCAGGCGTCACGGTTGAGCGCAAAAGCGGTACTTATTATCACGCTGAAACCGAATATGAAGTGGTAGATTTACCGGGCACGTATAGTGTTATCGCTGATGCGAAGGGGGATTCCCTTGATGAACAGATCGCTCAGCAGTTTATCTTGAATAAAGAAGCGGATTTGATCATCAATGTTTTAGATGCATCGAGTCTAGAGCGTGGCCTGTATCTGACATCTCAGTTGTATGATGCTGGTACGCCAATGATTGTAGCGCTAAACATGGTGGACGTAGCCCATAGCAAAGGCGTACACCTTGATCATCAAGCTTTAGCGGACGCGCTGGGCTGTCCAGTGATTCCACTTGTGGCTTCGCGCGGTGATGGTTTAGTGAGTTTGCTGGATACCGTAGAAACCCGTCTGCAAAAAGCTAGCTGCTTATCTCGTCCTTATGCATTTTCAACCGAGGTTGAAAATGCTCTGAGTGAATTGAGCGAATTCTTAACCGCAAAAGACAGCGATGCGTCGCCACTTTTAGCCACGTTGATGCTAGAGCAAGATCGTTTACCTGATTCGTATACTCAACCTACGCCGGTCTCAGCTAAACGCACCCTAATTCAAGCGCGTTATGAGTGGGTGGATAAGGTGTGTGCCGATGTTTTAAGTCATAACCATAAAGAGCGTAAAACACTAGGCGAGCGCATTGATGATATCGTTTTAAACCGAGTATTGGCACTGCCCATTTTCCTTGGTGTGATGTATCTGTTATTCCTGTTTGCCATCAACTTTGGTAGTGCGTTCATTGATTTCTTTGACATGACAGCTGCTGCCATTTTTGTGGAAACCCCAAGATGGCTGCTTTCTTCAATCGGAACGCCAGATTGGTTAACCACTTTCCTTGCGGATGGCGTCGGTGGCGGCGTGCAGTTGGTTGCCAGCTTCATCCCGATTATTGCCGCTTTATTCCTCGCGTTATCCTTCTTAGAAGACGTGGGCTATATGGCACGTGCTGCGTTCATTATTGATCGCATGATGCGTTCATTAGGCTTACCCGGTAAAGCCTTTGTGCCTTTGATTGTGGGTTTTGGTTGTAACGTACCTGCCGTAATGGCGACGCGAACCTTGCATAGAGAAGGGGATCGCTTAGTGACAACCTTGATGGCACCGTTTATGTCCTGTGGTGCGCGCTTAACCGTATATGCCTTGTTCGCAGCGGCTTTCTTTCCTGAAAATGGTCAGAACATTGTATTTGCCTTGTATCTAATCGGTATTGCAGTGGCCGTGTTCACTGCATTCTTAATGCGTCGCTTTATGTTGCCTGCACAAGATAGTTCTTTCGTTATGGAATTACCGCCTTATTTATTACCGACGGGTCGTAATTTGATGATGCATACTTGGCATCGATTGAAAGGTTTCGTATTGCGTGCCGGTAAAGCCATCGTTGCCGTTGTTATCGTATTGAATGTTTTAAACTCAGTTGGTACAGACGGCAGTTTTGGCCATGAAAACCAAGAAGAATCTGTTCTATCGGAAATTGGTAAAACCATTACCCCAATCTTTACCCCAATGGGGATTCAAGAAGAAAACTGGCCAGCGACCGTGGGTATCTTCACCGGTCTTTTTGCTAAAGAAGTTGTAGTCGGTACTCTGGATGCGCTGTATTCGAAAGGCGATACTGGTGATGATGAATTTAATTTATTAGATTCTCTAAGCGAAGCGGTAGCCACGATTCCGGCCAACGTAATGGATGTGTTGAGTAATCTTACTGATCCATTAGGACTGGATCTGGGTGATTTAAGCGACACCCAAACCATAGCTGCGAGCCAAGAAGTACAAATGACAACCATAGGGGCATTGCAGACATTCTTTGTGACGCCTTGGGCTGCATTCTGCTATTTGTTGTTTATTCTTCTGTACATGCCTTGTGTCGCCACAGTGGGTGCCATTGTGAAAGAGCACGGTGGCTTTTGGGCAGGCTTTAGTATGTTGTGGTCATTCAGTGTGGCGTATGTACTGGCTGTAGGAACTTATCAAATTGCTACTTGGGATGTTCATCCAACGTCTTCTGCAGTTTGGTTAGTGTGTTTAAGCGCTTGGCAAATCGGATTAACCTTATGGTTACTACGAACCGGTAAGGGGCAGGCCTCCAAAGAAAACTTAATACCTATGGTAGAAGTGAAATAATAAAAAAGCCCAAGTTTATCTTGGGCTTTTTTGTTTCTATAACACGCTAAATAATCCTAGTGGATGGTGTGTACGCGCAATGGTGATCATGATGAGCACACAAACAATGGCTGCTGCGAAATAACTGCGTTGCTGCATCACCGATTTGCTCTTCATGGTTTTGATACCAAACACAATATATCCCACCAACAGAATCAGCTTTGATGTCAGCCAGGCTTGAGCAATTGGGTATTGCGCAGTGGCAAACATAAGTAATACACCGGTTAACAGTAATAATGTGTCGATGCTGTGAGCGCTGATCTTAACAAATAACTTATTTTGCCATTCTCTAGCAAAAATCTTTGAACCACCTCGCGCGATAAAAAAGATAATGCTGATGGCGACCAGTAATAAGTGTGAATGCTTCAGTGGCACATATAGGGTTTCTAATGCCATGGGGGCTCCATTGATTCAATATTAGACTTGACAAACACGACCAGTGACATATAAATGATAATCATTATCATTTATATGTCACTGGTGAGATTATGAAAATCCAACGCAATATACAGGATGTTTTTCAAATGTGGGAATCCCACACGTTAAGCGCAGATCGCTATTATCATCATGGTAATTATAAAAAGGCCAGCCAATCCTTTTCTCAAAGTGTGGATCTTATTGAGCCTTGGCTTGAGAAAGAAGATAAAGAATTGAAAACCGTTATTCATCTTTTTGTATTATCGTGTCACAACACGGCTCATGCTTTACATCAAATTGGGCGTAAAAAAGAAGCAGAATACTATTACAGCCATGCGCATTTTCGTTTGTTGAGTTTAATTAGCCAGCCTAGGCGTCCAAATAAACTGATGGATGTCGTGGTGTATGAACTTAAATGCACTTTAAATCAATTAACAAGCTTTCTTAAAGGCATGAATAAAACCCAATTGGCAGGAAACATTCGAGAAGAGAGTGTCAGAGTGCTAAGACAGAGTTATCTAGAGTACGTGGATGATGTGTTTGCAGCATAGGCAAAGGCTGCAAAGCCTTTGCCTATTTTGTTCGGTATTTTGCTGCTAATAGCAAACAGCCCCCATCTGGAATTGATCGGTCTCCAGTTGAACGTGATATTGTAATTTTTGTTTTTTGGCTTCTTGTAACAACTCATCACTGCTCATTTGGCTGAAACGCTGAGTTAACAGTGCATGATGTATTAAGGATATTTCTCGTTCCGACAAATCCTTCGCTTCCTGCGCATCAAAGATATGATTGCGAATGAGTTCGCGACGCCAAGCCGCTGTGTCATTTTCAGTGACCATGATTTGTTGAACGATTGTACTGACCATCGGATTGATGTTTGGCATTTCACACCCCTCAATTGACTGTGAGTTTTCAATGTAGAAGCTGTGGTGCGGCATCACCAGAGTTTTCGATTTTTCATAATCTAATAATCTAAATGGCTTATTTTTTGTGCAATTTAGTAAGTAGCAACCGTAATAATCTGTACGAATGAACCACTTGAAGCGGTATTTTATTCTGCCATTAAAATTTATTCGTCGAATGTGATGATATGGCCCAGCTCTCCTTGCCTAGGTCGGTGCTTTTTCGCTATAAAGATGGTCCTTTTGGAAATGCCAAAAGATCACAATAATAAAAAGAGAACACACAATGAAAACACTTTTAAGTATCTGTTTAATGACTTTGCTCAGCGTGGTTGCACAAGCCAAAGAAGTGGCTGGTGTAAACCTGCCAGATAGTCTTACGGCCCAAGATCAGCCATTAACCTTAAATGGTGTTGGCATCCGCTCTAAGTTCTTTATGGACATTTATGCTGCTGGTTTGTATTTAGCTGAAAATTCAAAAGAAGCTAAATCAATCATTGAGCAAGATAAGCCAATGGCGCTGCGTCTGCATATCACGTCTGGACTGCTAAGCGCTGAAAAGATGGAGTCCGCAACGCGTGAAGGCTTTGAAAAATCAACCGGTGGCAATACTGCTCCGATTCAAACCACCATCGATAGCTTCATTGCTACGTTCAAAGATGGCATCGTAGAAAATGACGTGTTTGACTTTGTCTATGTACCAAGTGTCGGAGTAAAAGTGATGAAAAATGGTGAGCTAAAAACCACAGTTGAAGGCTTGGCGTTTAAACAAGCTTTGTTTGGTATTTGGCTATCTGAAGATGCAGTACAAGATGATTTGAAAGAAGGGTTATTGGGCAGTCTTTAAACTTATAAAAAAGCCAGCGATTAGCTGGCTTTTTTATATCCATTTCAAAAGAGTATCTTTGAGTAATCCAAGTTTTATTGGTTTACTTAAAAAATCACTCATCCCTGCATCGAAGCACTGCTGTTTTTCTTTGTCGGTAGCGCCAGCTGTGAGCGCAACGACAGGTAGTGAAGAGAATTGATTGTCTTTACGAATGGCTTGTGTGGCCTGAAATCCATCTAGTACGGGCATTTGACAGTCCATAAGTACCACACCATAGCGCTCTTTTTGTAAGGCTTCGATGGCTTCTTTGCCGTTGCCACACACATCAAACTCATAGCCTAATCGTTTCAACATGGCACTGATAACCATTTGATTTGTGCGGTTGTCTTCGGCCACAAGAATGCGTTTGGCTTTTTCTTGTGAAGGTTGGAGGGTGCTTTCATGGGTGGCGGTTTCAACTGCATGGCCTTTCTTCAGGTGGATATTGAAAATGAAAGTAGAACCTTCATTGATTTCACTTTCTACTCGAATAGTTCCGCCCATTAATTCGATTAAACGTTTGGTAATTTGAAGCCCAAGACCCGTACCGCCGTATTTGCGAGTGGTAGAAGAATCCACTTGTGTGAATGCTTCAAATAAAAATTTCTGCTTATCTACAGGTATGCCAATACCCGTATCAATTACGCGGAATTCCAGCTGAGGGCCGGGCTCACTGTGTATACAGTGAACATCCACATGAATGCCGCCGGTGCGGGTAAATTTTAAGCTGTTGCTGATGAGGTTCAGTAAAATCTGCTTGATGCGCAGAGGGTCGCCGGAAAGAAACTCAGGTATTTGTGGGTCTAGGCTAAAAGTGTATTTGAGATTCTTTTCTTTTAATTGCGCAATGAATATGTGCTCTAGGGATTCGCATATCTCTTTGAGTGAAAAATCAGTTTCTTCTAGTTCCAGCTTACCCGCTTCAATTTTAGAAAAATCCAGAATATCGTTAATGATAGCGAGCAAAGCTTCACCGGACTTTTCGATGGTGCTGACATAGCGTGCTTGTTCTTCGGTTAGTGAAGTCTCAGATAAAATGTCGGCAATGCCGATAATGCCATTCAATGGGGTGCGTATTTCATGGCTCATGTGGGCTAAGAATTGGGATTTGGCTTCGGATGCCGCGGCAGCGGTCTTGGACTCTTGTTCCGCCATCATGATTTGTTTTTGCAAGTCTGCGGCGTGTCGAATGTCTCGATAGGATCTAAGGGCATTCAAGAGAGCCATGCGCAGTTTGTGTGCGGTGATATCCGTTTTGCTCAGATAATCGTTAATATCGTAATCTTGAAACACGGACTCTTCTGGCGCTGCCCCAGGCTGGCCGGTGCGAATGAGCAAACGTATTTCGTTATTACTGTATTCGTTACGTATGTGGTTAACCAATTTCAGCCCAGCGTCATCAGTTTCCATAACGACATCGACTAAAGCCACGGCCACATTGTCGTGTTTACCTAAATATTCGATGGCCTCTTTGGCACTTAAAGCGCTGGCTAACTGAATGGGGTGGCCATCAAATTGAAAGCCACGTAAGACCATTTTGGTGAGCTGATGCACGTATTCGTCATCGTCGACTACGAGAATAAGGTAATGTTGATCACTGGCGTTGGATTCTGTGATCTGGATGTCAGAGCTGCTTTCGGTATCGTCACCGAATAACAGATCATCACCTGGACTCATTTGATTCTCCCTAATCGACCCACATCTAGGGCTTTTAGAAATTATAGACCCCAGTTGCATTTTTATTGTGTGAATATGGGTCTATTATACGGAATTCTTAGAAGAAGTTTGCTGATTAATCCATAAATTCAAGATATTGCTGAGTTCGCTAAACTTGAAAGGCTTGCCCATGAAGTCGTCCATGTCTACATCGAAGCAAGCTTGTTTATTGCTTTCACGAACATCTGCTGTCAGAGCAATCACTGGCGTACGTTTTAGATTGTTGTCTTTTTCATATTTGCGAATGTGTGTTGTGCACTCTAAACCGCTCATGCCGGGCAGCATACAATCCATGAAGACGCAGTTGAAAGGCTTTTCAGCATAAAGCTCTACGCCTTTTTCCCCTGTATCAGCCCAAGAGACACGACAGCCAAGTTTGATTAATTGCTGCTCAAGAACCATGAAGTTAATGGCATTGTCTTCCACGACCAAAATCTCACATCCCGAAAAAGGCGCTAATGTATCTTTTGTTCGATCTTCCTCACTCATTGAGTGTAGCCCTATGAAATGTAGGTGAATGTTTGATTGATGGGGCCAAAATGGAATTTGGCTATCATTAAATATGGCAAAGCATTGCCAGATTACCAGCCAGAAAACGAAATATTTCAGGCCAATAATTTGGCCTGAAATAAGGTAGGAGGGGGTTAGTGCTTGGTGACTTTTTTAGCTTCTTTCTCTTCCTTTTCGTCTTTTTCTTCTTCGTGATGATCTTCTTCTCGGCCAATATCTGCTATGTCACGTAGGCGCTCGAGTACGCGGTAGTTAATCGAGCCGCGAGGGAATGTGCCTTTGCGTGAAAGCTTGCCAGCTTTGCGATCCATGAGGATTTCTAAAGCTTGGTCTACCGATTCGATACCATAAATATAGAAATCGCCTTTTTCTACGGCTTCGATCACTTCTTTTTTCAGTACAAGGTGTTTCACGTTGGACGCAGGGATTAGGACGCCTTGCTTCTTATTAAGGCCACGTGCTTTGCAGATAGAGAAAAAGCCTTCAATTTTTTCATTGATACCACCAACCGCTTGCACTTCACCATATTGGTTGATGGAGCCGGTTACAGCCAAGCATTGATGGATCGGAATGTAACTCAATGCACTGATCAAAGCACAAGCTTCAGCCAAGGAAGCGCTGTCTCCATCCACATAACCATAGCTTTGTTCCATGGCGATAGAGGCACTGACTTCTAGTGGAAATTCTTGAGCATAAGTGTGCCCAAGGTAACCAGTCAGAATCATCACTCCTTTGGTGTGAATGTTTTGACCAAGATTTGCCTCGCGCTCAATATCTACGATGCCGCGTCCACCAGGATAAACGGTTGCCGTGATGCGAGCAGGAGCACCGAAAGAGCTGTCACCAATGGACAAAACAGTAAGACCGTTGATTTTACCGATGGCCTCACCTTCTGTGTCTATCAAAATGGTGCCATCTAAGATGTCATCTAAGATTTCTTTTTGGATGCGGCCACTGCGTTGTTCTTTAGCATCAAGCGCACGACTGACATGGTCGGCGCAAATGGTTTCTTCTTGTGCCAATTTTCGTACAAATTCGGCTTCGGCTAACAGCTCAAAAAGATCACCAATGCGGGCACTAAGGTGACGTTGATCTTCTGCTAAGCGTGCGCTTTGCTCAATCATTCGCACGACACCTTCGCGGCTAATCGGCGCGTAGGACTTCTCTTCGCAGCGGCTCTGTAATAAGCGTGCAAAGGCTTCCATGTGGTCTGGCGTACAAGGCAGGTAGTCATCGAAGTCTACCAGTACACGGAACATGTCATTAAAGTCATCATCGAGATCTTGCAGCAAGTAGTAAGTGCTGCGAGAACCAATCAATACAATTTTCACATTTAATGGAATCCATTCAGGAATGAGAGTGGTTGTACTGATTAACCCCATCTCGCTATATGGACTTTCAATTTTTAATTGATTGGAAGAAAGGGCGCGCTTTAAAGCTTCCCATACGAATGGTTCGTGTAATAGTTTTTCGGCATCCACAATTAGGTAGCCGCCATTGGCGCGATGCAGCGCACCTGGGCAAATTTTACGGTAGTGGGTGACAAGCGCGCCTTGTTCGCTGGTGTATTCTATGCGGCCAAATAAATTCGCATAGTTAGGATGGGCTTCATATACAACGGGTGCCCCTGAGTCCTGTTGGCGACTGACCAATAGATTCGGCATGTAGGTTTCTTCTAAAAACAGACGTTTGGCGCTGTCTTCACGGCTTTCTAAAATACGATCGTCGGTTAACTCTGCAATAACAGTACGATGCAGATTCTGTTTGACGTTGGATAGGTAGGTGATGATGCTTTCTACATCTTTGTATTTATCAAGCAGCGGCTGCATAAGCGGAATAACGGCTTCATCAATGGTTTCTTGATTAAGCTTTTTTAGCGCTTCAGTGCTTTCTCGTTTCCATTGGGGTAACGGTACTAACTCATCGTTTAATTGCCCTTCAAGTTCATGGATGTTGTTATGGAATGCTTCACGCGTCTCTTCATCTAGTTGAGCAAATTCTGTTTCGTCTAGGCTTTTACCTTCACGCATTGGCGTAAAGCTAATAGAGGCGCTGTCACGATACATGGCGATATTGAGTTTCAATGCGGCCTGTTCGATACGATCGATCACGCGGTCGTAACGTAAATTGAAATCACGATCAATTAAGCTCTTTTTTTGCTGATAAGTTGGGTGCTCAAATGCAGCAGGAAAGGTGGCTAATAAATTATCGATGAGGGTATTGAAGTCATCTTTGAATTCTTGGCCTTTACCTGCTTGTAATTCTAGCTTTAAAGGTTCGCGATTATTGTCGAAGTTATTCACATACGCCCAATCGCTTGGGCTGGTTTGTCGCTTCGCTTCACTTTTTAAATATTCGGTAATGTAAGAGCTGCGTCCAGTACCGGAATCACCCATTACGTAAACGTTATATCCTGGGCGATCCATCGCTACGCCAAATTGGATAGCAGTAACGGCTCGGTCTTGTCCAAGGACGCCGTTGTATGGAATTAACTCATTGCTGCTAGAAAAATTGAGGCTGTCTTTGGGAATTTGGATGCTTAATTGATCTGGTGTCAAAGAAGGGTGTGTCGCTTTTGCCATTAAGGTCAGAACTCCATTTAAATCTGAGCAAACCTTATGGTGTATTGCCCATCGGGGCAAGCTTTTAACGTTCTGTGTTGTTGGGTTTTTGGACCAATTTCGTCAACTTTGTATTTATTGCTGTTTTTCTGTTCAAAAAGTTTGACTTTATAATGATGACAGGTCATATTTATTAAGGTTGATTTAGTGGGAGAAATATAAAAATGGGCGTGCAGTTAGAAGATCGCACCACGATTGATATGTTTCGAGAGGCGCAGAAAGGGCGTCCTCGTTCCAATCCATATCCAAGGGAAGTGCAAATCCGTGTGAATAAACGCATGCAGCGTATGCGTGATAAGCATAAGGGTATGCGCCGTATGGAAGTGAAAATGCCGCGAGAGTTGGTTGAGCAGTTAGATGAGTATGCCAAACAGCAAGAATGCACTCGCACCGAGGTGGTTGAATTATGCATCACCGAATGGTTTGAAATGATGAGTAAAGAATTGTCGCAAGACGTGTGAACTTGGCAGTGTCTCCTGCTTGGTTACGCCACCAGACATCGTGTTTTGGTGGCGTTTTTTTGCTTTTACAAAGCTGTGATATGATGCGATCAATTTTTAATTGATGGCTTTTAAATGTCCGATCTGCAACTTAATCAAGATGGTCAAATAATTAATTTGCCCATTTATCCTCATCGCAATTCTTTGTATGAAGAATTACATACTCGTCCTTCACCAAAAATTGATACCCCATGTTATGTCACTCATATCGCTTTATTACGCGGTGAAGGGGATGTTCAGCAAGAATACGACCTGGTTGTAGCTTTGTGTCAGCGCTTTAGTGTGAACCCTCCGGCATCCGGTTCTTCATGTTTTTATCAGGGGTTTGGTGGCTTTGAGTTTCGTTGGGAGCGTCATACTGAATTCTCAACCTATACCTTTATTCGTCCAATTGATGAGCAGAAAGAAGAAGAGTTTGCTTTAGCATTTATCCCAAAAGATTGGTTGAACCAATTACCGGGTGAATTAGTGGTGGCGTTAAATATTCGAGTGCAAGATCAAGAGTCGAATGAAGCAGAACAAAATCACTTTTTTGAAGGGCAGCGTCTTGTTGGTAGTTATGTGGCGAACGGTAAAGCCAAAGCGTTGAACAGTTTCCGATTGCACAGTGATGGCTTTGGCCGCTGCTTGGTCATTAATAATGGTTTAAATGCCTATCAAACTGGGCGATTGGTTCAGCGTATCTTGGAGCTTGATACCTATCGATTAACGGCGTTGATGGGGTTGCCGGTTGCGCGCAGTTTAAGTGCAGATGTCTCGTTAATGGAATCCCAATTGGCGGAAATCAACCAAAAAATTGCTGAGATTCAAACGGAACAAGATGAGCGCGCTTTATTGAAGCGCTTATCCTTAATTGCAGCCAAAGTAGAGCAATATCGTAGTGATACTAACTATCGGTTTGCGGCGACCAACGCATATCATGCGTTGGTTGGAAAACGCTTAGAGCAAGTTTTTGAGCAGCGCATTTCAGGCATGCAAACCATGCGAGAGTTTCTAGAGCGCCGCTTAACTCCCGGTATTCGAACTTGTAACAGCGTGCGGGATCGTTTGGAAGATTTGAGTCGACGCATTCATCGGACGACCAGTTTGCTGCGTACACGAGTCGAGGTGAGTATTGAAAGCCAAAATCAAAAATTACTCGCTTCTATGGATCGCCGTTCCAGTTTGCAATTGCGCTTGCAGCAGACTGTTGAAGGCTTGTCAGTAGTGGCCATTAGTTACTATCTACTCAGTTTATTAGGTTATGGTTTTGAAGGTATGGTGCGTTGGGGCTTGCCTTTGGACTCTAAGATTGCGTCAGGGATTGCCATGCCGATTGTACTAGGCTTGGTCTACTGGGGTGTGCGTCGCCACATAAAGGCGCTCGCTAAGCACACAAAATCCCAGCGGTAATCTTACTTTCATAATGACGGTGGTATATTGGCACGGTAATCGCACTAAACTGGCTGAAATTACCTAAAGGACAGCTTTATGACACCGTCAATTGATCCTAATCGTGAAAATAACAACAAGCGTCATGATGATGGCTTACCAGATTGGCAAGCCATGGCTTGTGTCAAACCCTCAGCCGAGCAATACGCCAATATTTTGCAATCCAGCATTCTGTTCCTGCGCCGATTTATTTGCCATGAATCTCTTTATGGTGACAGCGAAGGGGCAAGAGAGCTGTTAAAGGTGCAAGAATTATTGGCGACGTTGGAGCAATCCAGCGAGTCTCAATTCAATATCCAGTTGCGTGAAAGCTATGAATACGTCTGCTGTTATCTTGAATTGCTTCATGAAACGCAGGCCCCATTAGACCTGTGTGTGGAATTTGAACGACTGATTCAAATCTTAGAAGCGGTGCAATGTATGCAACAGCAAACGGCATTAGGGGTGATGGGGTCCCTTGCGCAATTACATTCCCATTTGAAGTACCGAAGCTAAAGGATTGTATGAACTGGCTTAAATTGTAACAGTTTGTTCGGTCTCAGCCCTTGCATGTTAAGCGCCATACTTTTATAAAGGCCAGCTGTTTACTTTAAAATAGTTGTTTTTGTTTATATGTCGCGCTTAGCAAAGTTCTACCAGCATTATGTATTAGCTTATCCTGTAAGAGCCCTAATTGTTATGGGGCTCTTTATGCTGATTGTTTTCCAGGGAGCGAGTAACTTTGAGTTAGATGCCTCTGCTGAATCCTTGGTGCTAGAAAATGACCAAGATTTGGTTAACTATCGTACGGTTTCTGAGCGATTTGGTAGCAGTGAATTTTTAATCGTTACTTATACGCCGCCATGGCCTTTATTTTCTGAGGCATCATTAAGCCTTCTTAAACAATTACGCGACGACTTGAAAGAGCTACCGCGCGTAGCATCAATCTATTCACTATTAGATGTGCCGTTATTAGAAAATCCGCCGGTTCCCGTGACCGACCTTTTGGATAATATTAAAAACCTTGAGCACCCAGAAGTAGACGTTGAAGCGGCCAAGCAAGAATTAGCTAATAGTCCGCTGTACAACAATATGCTGTTGAATCTTGAGCACAATACAACGGCAATACAGATTAATCGCCCATTCGATCACCGCCATCGAGAATTAACCAAGGCGCGAGAAGCACTTTGGAACAAACAAGAAATTGATCACCTCTCTGTGGATGAGCTTTCTAAGCTTGAGCAGTTAAACGCATCCATTAAAGAACTCAATGCCAAAAATGCCCAAATCCTGCACCAAGACATTTTAAAGATTCGTGAAGTTCTAAAGCCTTACCAATCACAAGCTGAGATTTATCTTGGCGGTGTGCCAATGATTGCGGATGATATGATCACTTATGTGGAAAGTGATATGTATACCTTCGGTATGGGGGTGTTCTTATTTTTAGTGATTACACTGTTATTTATTTTCAGACGCGTACGTTGGGTCATTATTGCTCTTGGCTGTTGTACGTTAACCGTTGCCGTCATGGTGGGGGTGTTAGGCTTATTTAATTGGCGCGTCACTGTGATTTCGAGCAATTTTGTTAGTTTGCTTTTGATTATGACCATGTCCATGTGTATTCACTTGATTGTGCGTTATCGAGAGGCACACAGTGAGCACCCAAATGCCACGCAGTATGATTTGATTAAAGAAACCATAGGCCACATGTTTAAACCTTGTTTATACATGGCCTTGACCACCATGGTGGCATTCAATTCTTTAATCTTCAGTGGTATTCGCCCAGTGATTGATTTTGGTTGGATGATGGCTACAGGCGTGTTTGTGGCTTTATGTATTGTGTTCATCCTTTTCCCTGTGTTTGTGCTGCTTGCCGGTAAGGGCACAGAAGCGGCTAACGCGAAAGATCATAGTCCGATTACGGATTTATTCCTGTGGGTGACGTTAAAGCATGGTCGTAAATTGTTGTCCATGAGCTTGATTTTAACCGTATTGGTTATTGCTGGATTAGCGCAATTAAAAGTAGAAAACAGCTTTATCAGTTACTTTAAAGAATCCACAGAGATTCATCAGGGCATGAAAGTAATTGATCAACGACTAGGTGGAACGACACCACTTGAGGTGGTGTTGAATTTTCCAGTAGTGAGTCAAGAGTGGCAAAGTGAAGAGAATGACGATTTTTTCTTTGATGAAGAAGAAAAAGAAGACCCAACAAAATATTGGTTTACTACGGAAAAAGTCGATCGCATTAAAAAGGTTCATGCTTACCTTGATGCACAGCCAGAAATAGGCAAGGTCATTTCACTGGCTACCATGGTGGAGGTGGCAGAAAAAATTAATGGAGCAGAGCTGGGCAGCTTTGAATTAGCCCTTTTGTATAGCGCCATACCGGATGAATTTAAGTCTATTGTTTTGGACCCGTACGTCTCTCCAGAAGATGGCCAGGCGCGTATTAGTTTGCGTATTTATGATAGCCAGCCAGATTTACAACGAGCAGAACTGTTAGGCCGTATCGAGCGTGATTTACAGCAAGAGTTAGGGCTTAAACAAGATGAGTTCATGATAGCGGGCATGATGGTTCTTTATAACAACATGCTACAAAGCTTGTTTACTTCTCAAATTCTAACGTTAGGTGCGGTGTTTGTGGGTATCATGCTGATGTTTATGCTGTTATTCCGCTCTTGGAAACTCGCATTGATCGCGATTGTGCCAAATTTATTAAGTGCTGGTGTGGTGTTGGCAGTAATGGGTTGGGCAGGTATTCCATTGGATATGATGACGATTACCATTGCCGCGATCACCATAGGTATCGCAGTAGACGATACCATACATTACATACATCGTTTTACTGAAGAATTTGCCGTGGTGAAAAACTACCAGAAAGCGGTCGAAAATTGTCACGGCTCAATTGGGAAGGCGGTTTACTATACGTCATTAACGGTTATTGTTGGCTTTTCAATTCTAGCGTTATCGAATTTCATTCCAACCATTTACTTTGGACTATTAACAGGGTTAGCCATGCTCATTGCGTTGGTGTTGGTGCTAACCCTGTTACCGCGTATGTTAATCGTATTTAAGCCTTTTGGCGCTGAACCCAAGCTTTAACTTCTTTTTCTAGAAGTGAAAGGGGTAGCGGGCCAAGTTGCAAAATAAAGGTGTGGTAGTTAGCTAAATTAAATTTTCGTCCAAGTTCTTCTTGGGCGAATTGTTTTAATTCTAAGAATTTTAATTGGCCTACTTTATATGCTGTGGCTTGTCCTGGCATCACTAAATAACGCTTGATGGCGTTTAAAGAGTCTTCTCTTGAAAATGGGGTGTTGGCCAATCTGAAGGCCAATGCTTTTTCAATATCCCATCCGTAATAGTGCAAACCGGTATCAATCACTAAACGATTGGCGCGCCATAATTCCATTAATAAGCGACCATATTCATTCCAAGGGTCTTGATAGGCACCTAATTCTTTCGCTAATGCTTCAGCATATAATCCCCAGCCTTCACTGTAAGCGGTGAAGTGATTGTGGCGTCTAAACTCTGGAATGGACTGGCTTTGCTGGGCAAAAATGGTTTGTAAGTGATGTCCAGGAATGGTCTCGTGATACGCAAGGGCTTCGAATTGAAATGCCGGCATTTCGTTGAGTTTTGAGCCATTCATGTAATAGCGACCAGGACGCTTACCATCGTCACTTGGGCTTTGATAAAACGCCACAGGAGCGCTGGATTCTCTATACGCTTCCACTTCCAATACTTCCATGGGAATGTTTGGAATGTCATTAAATGCTTTTCCTAATTGAGCATTCATGGATTTGATATAGGCTTTTGATTGCGCAATTGCTTGCTGGTTGTTGCGGAAATACAAATCTTTATCGTTACGTGTTTTTTCAAATAACGCTTCGATGGAACTTTGACCGAGCTTAGGCAGCAGTGCTTCGATCTCTGCTTTAATGCGTGCAATTTCATTCAAACCCAGTTGATGAATTTGTTCGGCATTTAAATCGGTGGTGGTGATTTCTTGTAAACGTAAATTGTAATAAGCCTGACCATTTTCAAATTGGTGCAATCCTGTATCGGCTGAAGCTAGTGCTTTTTGCTCTTTAAGGTGCTTAATCAGTTTGCTGTAAGCAGGTTTGTAGTATTTTTTAAGGTAGTACTCAAGACGGTCTTTCAGTATTTTTGCGCTGGAGTCGTATAGACCTAAGGGTGCGAGCTTGCTTAAAAAATCACTCCAGATGATGTTGTGAATTTTGCTGCGCTCAATTGGGTAGCCAGTGATAAATGACTCGCATGCTTCAATGACCGAATCATAAGCGAAACTCGGAGGGCGAATGCCTTGGGCTTCACGAAGTTTTAGTTGAATGATTAATTCGTCAATTAACTCCGCGACACCTTTGACTCGATTGGTGTAGTGACGTGCATCTTCAATGTTTTCCACTTGATGAATGTTCATCAAAAAATGGGGGATTTCGCTGTGTAAACCGAACATCTGGTTAACAGGAAAGTTCAATAAACGGAAAGGGTAGTGATCCACATCTTGCTGTAATTGGTCTTTTAGCAATTGAATGCTTAATGCTAAGTTTTCATCTATTGCGGCAAGGTTAATATTTTGTGCGCGTAGCAACAGCTCTTTCTCTTGCTCGAATTGTTCTTTCTGGTAAGCCTCGGAAATATCATCCCATTTAGAATAATTCGTTTTAAGTCCGCGATAGGCTTGCAGCATTGGGCTACTGGCTAACTCCCAGTGGCTGTAGTCGTCGATCAAGCTCTGGGCGGCTTGTTGTTCTTGTTGGCGCTGCTCTGTCGTTATAACAGGTGTTGCCTGAGTGGGTGTCTGATTGAGCACTTGGCAACCCGAGGCACTTAAAATGGCAGTGAATAGGAGGCTGGCTTGTAAACTAGGGTGTCGCATTTTATTTAAATAATCCGGCTTGTCTGGCCTTTAAGTAGGCAGTTTGAAACGTTTGCAAAAAGTTTAACAGTTCTTGACCACAATTCCTTTGATTCTGTTCAATTAACCAATAGGCTAAGCTTTCTAATGTGCTCAAGCCTTGGTCTTGCTGATTGCGTCGTAATTGATACTGGCTTTGGATGCTACCTAGACTCACCCTAGGCAGGTTTTTTAGCCAAGGGCTTTGACGTAACATTTTTTGAGATTGCTGCCAGGTCGCATCGATAATCAGTAAACCTTTAGTGGACTGGGAGGTCTGAGGTTGGGCTTGATATTGAATGCTTGCGTCAGTGTTTGTTTCAAGCTCATCTGCGGGATATAACAGCGCATAATTGGAAAATGCATTTTCCTGTTGAGTGTTTTTTAATCGATGCCATGTGGCACTTTGGATGTCGGTTGTGGATTTAAGTAATCGCCCCGTATTGCTGCGCTTATGCAACTCATTTGGATGAAACAGCAGTGCACAAGGCTGTGGTAATGTAATATTAGGTGCCCATTGGCAAATACAGTGGGCCATTGGTAGGGTACAGTGTATACAATCAAGTTGGGTCACGTTAAAAACCGATTTACTCAGGTGTGGATTAAGGGAGCAAGTCATCACATGTTAACAAAAATTGTTCAGGGCTTAGCATTATTTCTGTGTATACAAGGGGCATTGGCCATTGAGCCAATAAACGGCAGTACAGAGAAAGATACCGGTGTAAGGCAAGACAAGGACTACTGGCTTATCCTAGGAGCCATTCAGCGTATTAGTACGAATATTAAACCCGAAGCCGACGTTCGCTTGTCTGCAAAAATTCAACATTGGCTTTGGCAATTGCCAGTGGGCCATTCCAGTGATGAAGCATTTCGTACTTTAAAAGATCAGTTGAGTAAAAATACCGCTACATTGTTTCAGTGTCAGGGGCGTAGCTGTGGTTTGAGTAATGACTTTGCCAACCAAGTTTTTGGTCAATCTATTTTATATGGGCGCGATAGTGATCAGTATTATTGGGTGGGTTTAACCGATGAAAAACGCCCAGTTGTTTGGCTGGTTTATACCTCTGAGCGCAGCGCTAAACGAGTTTATGCGTATGTTGAAAAAATTCAGCTGGATAAAAACCAAATTGAAAAGCTGGATGGCTTTGTTCAAAAAGGCCAAGAACAAACCTTGTTTGAGCAAGGCTATATCACGCTTACAAAACTCGGTGGTGAAGCGCATTTACGCGATGCACAAGTGAACTGGATTAAACAATTGCTATTGGATTATCCTGCTAAGAAATTTGCCTTAGTGGTGCATCGTTATGGTGGTTTAGAGGATCAGCGTTTAATTGAACGCACGCAAACTGAAGCCAATGGGTTGCTGGATCAAGTGGCCAATGCCGGTGGGTTTATTAAAAATTTGTATGCCCATGGTGCAGGCGCGGTAATGCCAAGAAAAGATATGTCGGACCGAATTGAATTGGTAGAGCTTAAAAAATAATGAAGTCGATTTCCCTTGTATTAGGCAGTGGTGGTGCCCGCGGATATGCTCATATTGGCGTTATTCGCGCAGTGCTTGAACGTGGTTATGACATTAAAAGCGTCGCCGGTTGTTCAATGGGGGCCGTGGTTGGCGGCTTTTATGCCGCGGGTAAGTTGGATGAATATGAAGAGTGGACCCGTTCCCTAAGCTATTTAGACGTGCTAAAGCTGGTTGATATTAGCTTGTTGAGTAATGGTGCTATTCGTGGCGACAAGCTGTTTAATCGCCTATCGCAAATGCTTAATGGCATTCAAATTCAGGATTTAGCAATACCATTTACGGCTGTGGCCACGGATCTCACTAATCAAAAGGAGATTTGGTTTACCCAAGGCTCATTAGAAGAATCCTTAAGGGCCTCCAGTGCCATTCCATCTTTGTTGATGCCGGTTGTAAAAGACAAACGTATTCTTGTGGACGGTGCTGTGTTGAATCCGTTACCGATTACGCCCGTGGTTGGCAGTCACGCGGATGCTATTTTTGCGGTGGATTTAAGTGCGGATGTGCCTATGCCCGGAGGCAAGGTGCAAGAAGACGCAGAGATGGAAGCAGCCCACGAGCAAGATAAATTAAATTGGTTTACTCAGATGAAGCACAAAACCCTCAAGTGGTTGGAGCGAAATGACGACGATGAAACCGAAAAAGCCCTGACCGCAAACCTAGGTAAACTTGGGGTGGTGTATCAGATGTTTGATACCATGCAGGCATCATTAATACAGTACAAAATTGCCGGTTATCGACCGGATTTGTTGATCCGTATTCCTAAAGATTCCATTCGCTTTTATGAGTTCTACCGTGCTGAAGAGCAAATCCAATTAGGCTATGACATTGCGTGTCGTGCCCTAGAAGGGTTTGAGCGTGGTGAGGCGAATACTTATGGTCAGCTTTAAGTTGGGCCCGCAGCGTAAGCTTTGCTAGAATCCGCTCACTTTTAATATCGAGATGCCTTGTGAAAGATGAGATGCAACAGGCTGTGGAGCAATTACACAGCATCATAGATTGGGTTCGGTTTGCGGCCAGTCAATTTGAACGCTCAGGCGTGTATTATGGCCATGGGACGGATAACCCTTGGGATGAGGCTCTGTTATTGGTGACAGCAAGCTTGCAAATGCCATTTGATATTACGGAGCAGCAAGCCGGTTGCCGTTTGATTGATGCCGAAAAGCAACTCTTGGCCCAACGTATTGAACAGCGCATATCCGAGCGTATTCCTGTTGCGTATCTTATCAATGAAGCTTGGTTTTGCGGCATGCCATTCTATGTGGATGAACGTGTATTGGTGCCGCGCTCCCCTTTAGCTGAAATCATTCAAAATCGGGTGTCGCCGTGGATGGACGGCAAAGAGCCTGAGCGTATTTTGGATTTATGTTGTGGTAGCGGTTGTATTGGTATTGCCTCGTTACAAGCCTTCCCTGATGCGCAGTTAGACCTTGCTGATCTCAGTCGCGATGCCTTGGATGTGGCGGAAATTAACATCGAACGTCACCAGCTATATGATCAAGTGGCGGCGATTGAGTCGGATTTATTCGCCAATCTGCAGCCGGGTTATGATCTGATCCTATCTAACCCTCCGTATGTGGATGCAGAAGATTTAGCCGATATGCCAGATGAATATCACCATGAGCCGGCCATGGGGCTGGGCAGTGGGGATGATGGCTTGGATATTACCCGTCAAATCTTGGCTAAAGCCTGTGATTATCTGAACCCAGAAGGGGTGCTGGTGGTAGAAGTGGGTAACTCTTGGATCAACCTAGAAGCCGCTTTCCCAGAAGTGCCATTCACCTGGGTGGAATTTGAACAAGGTGGCGATGGGGTATTTGTCTTCACTCGAGAACAACTGGCCGCGCATCAACACCACTTCCGTGTATAATGTGCGCAATTTTTCGTTAATTAAGCAGTTTACATATGTCTGGTAATACATTCGGTAAATTATTCACTGTGACCACCTTTGGTGAGAGTCACGGCTTGGCCTTAGGCTGTATTCTTGATGGTTGTCCTCCTGGCATTGAAATCTCAGAAGAAGAGATTCAAGTTGAGCTGGACTTGCGTAAGCCGGGTACCTCTCGTTTTACCACCCAGCGCCGTGAGCCGGATCAGGTAAAAATTCTATCCGGTGTGTTTGAAGGTAAGACCACGGGTACGCCAATTGGCATGTTGATCGAGAACACGGATCAGCGCTCGAAAGACTATGGCGATATTTCGCAGAAATTCCGCCCATCCCATGCCGATTATGGATACACACAAAAATATGGATTCCGCGATTACCGTGGTGGTGGCCGCTCCAGCGCCCGAGAAACCGCCATGCGTGTGGCTGCTGGTGCCATTGCTAAGAAATTCCTAGCCTCTAAAGGCATTGAAGTGCGTGGTTATTTGTCCCAGCTTGGCCCTGTTAAAGCGGAGAAATTCGAATGGGAACAAGTGCGTCAAAACCCGTTTTTCTGCCCAGATGCGGATAAAGTGCCGGAAATGGAAGCTTACATGAACGCCTTGCGTAAAGAGGGTGATTCCATTGGTGCCAAGATCTCGGTTGTAGCCTCCGGTGTCAAACCTGGATTGGGCGAGCCTATCTTTGATCGCTTAGATGCGGATTTGGCCCATGCACTTATGAGCATCAATGCGGTTAAAGGCGTAGAAATTGGCGACGGCTTTGATGTGGTTGAGCAAAAAGGTTCTGAACATCGCGATGAAATGACGCCACAAGGTTTCTTATCTAACCACTCAGGTGGAGTGATTGGTGGTATCAGCTCTGGGCAAGACATTGTGGCGCACATTGCATTGAAACCCACTTCCAGTATTACGGTTCCAGGGCAAACCATTGATGTGAATGGCGAGTCCACTGATTTAATCACGAAAGGTCGTCACGATCCTTGCGTGGGTATTCGTGCCACGCCCATTGCAGAAGCCATGATGGCGATTGTGTTGGCGGACCATTATTTACGTCATCGCGGACAAAATGCGGATGTAATCTGCACCACACCGGTTATTCCTTCGCAGGCATAACCCAAAACATAAGACGCCCAATTTATATTGGGCGTTTTTTTATGGCCTTTGATTCCCATAGCATAGGTACACAAAGCGTTTTTTATGTCTGAACATAATGCTTTGCCTTACTGGCGACTCTCTTCCTTTTATTTTTTCTATTTTGCTCTTTTAGGCTGCATCTCCCCTTATTGGGGTTTATTCCTCGACGATAAAGGTTTTAGCGCTCAAGAAATTGGCGAGCTAATGGCGCTGTTTGGATTGGTGCGCATTTTAGCGCCCAATGTCTGGGGTGCGTTAGGGGATTACACAGGCAAACGCATGGCGTTATTGCGTTTAGGTTGTGGTGTCTGCTTTTGCGTATTCCTGAATATTTTTTGGGTGAGTTCATTCTTTTGGATGGCCGCCATCATGATTGGCTACGGTTTTTTCTGGGCGGCGGTGTTACCGCAATTCGAAGTGGTGACGCTGAATTATTTAAAAGGGCAAACAGATCATTACTCCAAAATTCGCATCTGGGGCTCCATCGGTTTTATTGTTTTGGTGGCGATTCTTGGCTGGGTGTTTGATTTTATCAGTGTGAAATATTTACCCATCTTCATGCTGGCGTTATTACTGGCCATTTTCATTAGTAGTACCACAGTAAAGGGCAGTGAATCCGTACACGAACACGAAACCACGCAAGGCTTTTTAGCGTTATTGTTTCGCCCTACGGTGTTGGCGTTTTTGCTGGCGGCTTTTTTAAATCAAGTGAGTCATGGTGCGTATTACACCTTCTTCAGTTTGTATTTGGAGCAAGCCGGCTACACCAACAGCATGATTGGACTGCTGTGGGCCATTGGGGTGTTAGCCGAAGTGGGCATCTTTTTAATCGTGCACAAAATTTTTGCCAAGGTCGACCATAAAACCGTATTGGTTTTAAGTTTGTTACTGGGTGGTTTGCGCTGGTTAATGACGGCTCATTTTGTTGATACCCTTTGGGTGTTAATGCTCATGCAGTTGTTGCATGCGGTGACGTTTGGCGCCATGCATTCTGTGGCTATGCATTACATTCACTTGTACTTTAAAGGCAAACATCAAGGGCAGGGTCAAGCATTTTTTTCCAGTTTCACATATGGGGCAGGTGGGGCGTTAGGCGCGTATGTTTCCGGTTGGGTTTGGCAAGATGATTTAGGCGTGACCATGTTTGAATGGGCGGGTTACAGTGCTTTGTTTGGGGCGTTAATTGCTTGGCTATGGGTAATGCAGGGTGATCGTTCGGTAAGGTTTTCTGGTTGAATGATTCTTAGCGCAAGTGCGAATTAGAGATAGTGTTAATTATTTAAGATTTCGCATTCTGGATAATCAAAGCCAGCACGGTTTTTCTTTTTCGGGTGTATTTTAATAAGGAATTGGCCCCGAACCCCTCCGGTCATCCTGAGCTTGTCGAAGGGCGCGCCTAACTATCCACGGCAGGTAACTCATATAGTGAATAGGATTTTGGTTGTTGCCGTGAATAAAGGGCGCATAGTGTTATCGTTACGTGTTTGGTTTTCGTTTGGTCTTGACGACGGCTCAGTTTGCTATGCCTACGGGCTGACTTTACGGTGATTCCAAGGTAATATGCCGCCCCGAAAAAAACGGAGTGAAATCCAAATTCATCACCAAAAGGAACATGTCGTGAAATATATATTTCGTCCTTTGATATTGCTCTTAGCAATTATGCTCTCTGCCTGCTCGGGGGTTGGGTCTCTTCAGCCTATAATTAAAGATCATTCAAATTACGCACCATACTCGATAACTGAAATCGAAATTATCGATAATAGAAAAGACGTAGTCGATATTCAGAACATAGACACGCCCAATTCATTCTTCCGGGGCAACTATATGGCTAGCGCACTGAATTCAAAGCTTTCCGATGAAATCCGGGGTAATGTTCAGGCTCTGCTAATGAATGAACATAACCCAAACGGAGTAGAGGTAAATCTCACTGTCGGTGTACGTGAGGCGCGTAAAACATACTACTCATATTTTTGGTCTGAAGTGGAAAAGGTGGAAGTGGCTCTAGATCTTAAGGCTACAGGGTTATCTAGTGACTATCTATTAGAGACTGAAGGTGTTTGCATGATGAGCGAACCCACATTAAATGCTGATACAGAATCGATCAACAAGAAAATGCTCTCCGCGTTTGATTGTGCGATTCACAATGCATTACATAACCTTTACGAAGAAGCTAAAGACATCGAGGGGGCTAATAATGGGTAAGCTAACTCAGCGTTCAGCCTTTTTATCTTTAGTGTTTTTACTTTCTGCTTGCACCTATAACCCAATTGTAAAAATTGATCCAGATGTAACAATCGTTCCTAGCTCTCATAGCGAAAGTTCTCAGGGAGAAAACGAAGCTACCATTGTGGATACGAGCTACTCACATACAAATTGGAAGTCATATATCTATTATATAAGCGCCATCAATGGTGAAAGCATTGAATCTTCAAGAAAGAAGACTTATATGGCCAATTATGGACTAGGAAGGTCAATGAAGATTAAACTCAATGAACATCACTTACCGTCGGGTGAAGTAACACTGACGATACAAGGAACAACCTACATACCAATCCCTATGGAATCATTTGGAAACAATGATAGTGTTGGGGGTGATGTAAAAATTAAACTAGAGGCTGGTAAAACATACAGAGTCAATGGTGATTTGTACGACGGTGATAAAGAGGTATGGATTGAAGACATAAACGGCAAGCGTTTAACTCAGGAATTGACTCCAACTCCAAGGAAAAAGAGGTATAACAATAATCTAGGTCTTCCTAGAAGAAGATAGTTTTCCAACTATAAGCTAGGTTTAGATGGCCTAACCAAAAAAGCCCGCACTGTGGCGGGCAATCCAGTCGAACTTCTGGTAACCCAATGAACGCGTGCAACGGTTAATTGGGATTTTATTGTAGTAGGCAATTAGAATTTGTAGCCGAAGTTAACGCGATACACTAGTGGGTCTAGGTCGTAGTTAACGGTTAGATCTGGCGCAGTGCCTGTGCTATCACTTAGTGTGGCTTCTGTGCCGATCTTGGCATACACACTGATGCGTTCACAAACATCTTTTCATCGAATGCGTAATCCATACCGGCTTGTACCGCAAGACCAACAGGGTTATCTAAAGTCAATTCGTCGTAGCCTAATCCTTCTGCACCTGCACCGGTTTCTTCATCAAAGAATTCGGTGATGTTTAAACCTGCACCTACGTATGGTTGTAGCTTGATGTTTTTATCTATTGGGTAGTATTGCGCGCTAATGGTAGGTGTTTGATCTCACCAATGGGAGCGCCTTCGGCTCCTAATGTTCCTGCTTTAGCTTCAATGTCGTGGCTAAAAGGTGTATCACCTAATACTTCAATACCTAACTGGTCGGTAATCATGTACGTAACTGAAATACCCAGTTGTGTATTGTTGTTGGCTTCGACTGCTTGGCCAGAAACTTGATCAATGTCGACATTAGTTTTTTCTGGCGCGACAGTTACCGTACCCACTCGCTATAAAATATCACCAGCTTCATACGCCATTGCTGGAGCAGGCATGGCCATGGCAATTGTTGGGGCTTGGAAACGCGAATTCATTGGTAAAAGAAGAATTGTGCTGGCAGAAAGAATTCTTGCTTCATTCTTCGAAATTAAAGATGCAATTTCGTATGTTAGAAATCCTTTTTCGAGTGTAGAAGAGGGGAAAACTAGAAAGAAGGGATATCACGAATCCAAGGAAGAGCTTCTTGATAGAGGTTATACCGTTTTCGACCGTTATGAGATTAGAAAGGATGCTATTGTAAGGTTTAATACACTCAAATATAAGTTTATGGCGTCTTTTGGGTAAGAGTCAGAAGATATTTTATTGAATGCAATCGGACCTTGAATAGCATCTTTATTTCAGTCAGGCAGTTCGCAACACACTATTGACAGCGTCAGGGCAAGATAAAGATGATGAGTTTCAACGTCATCTTGCCGAAGTACATAGTCATGCAGGGGTCTTTTGGGATCGTATGGATGACGATGATGAAATCAGAAATAAGTTAGAGGTTCTTCAGCAAAAGTTGGATGACATTACAAAACCATGCTTCGAAGAACCTATGAAAACATACTCAATTTTTTCAACAAGATGGTTTGTGAGCAAGGATCATATGAAAGAGAGAAAGGATAGTCGGGCAGACGACTTCATAAAACACTTGCTCCATATTGAAGAAAAGGATCTTCGTCTGAAATTTATTTTTGATCATGTACGTAACTACCGAATATCTGCCTCTGTAATGATTGCTGGCTTCTATTTGTTTGCTTACAGAGCCGTAGTAAATAATTTTACCGGCTCTGGTATTGTATTCGGATCTTTATTGCTGCTTTTCGGCTTCTTGTTAATGGTTTTTAATTTGATACAGCCTATATGGGCAATGGTGCAATATAAAGTAAAAATGCTTTCCTATATGATTTCTAGCATAGTGCTATTTTTAGCCGCAAGTGAGCTGGTATGGGTGTTTATAAAGCAAGCAATGAGCAAGTAGGGGTTAACAAGTCAAAGCACGCGGACTTGGTAAAGCTGTCACCTTTTTTGTTACCAAAAAGCCGCCAACTTCACCAAGCCGGTGTTTTAGGCGTTAAACAAAAAAGCCGCTTATTTTCATAAGCGGCTTTTTTATATAGCGTGCAAACTTAAATAAAGTACGCTTTTAGCGGTGGGAAGCCGTTAAATTCGATTGCCGAATACGTGGTGGTGTAAGCGCCGGTTGAAAACCAGTACATGCGATCCCCCATGGCCAGGTTTAACGGTAATTCGTATTTGTAATTCTCATACAAAATATCCGCGCTATCGCAGGTTGGGCCTGCAATGACCACTTCTTCCACTTCGCCAGTTTTTTCCACGTAAACTGGGTATTTAATAGCTTCGTCCATGGTTTCGATCATGCCACCAAACTTACCAATGTCGGTGTACACCCAGCGATGTAAGCCGGTACGGTTTTTACGACTGATCAGTACCACCTCACTCACTAATACACCTGCGTTAGCCACCAATGAGCGACCCGGTTCTAAGATAATTTCTGGGAAATTATCGTCAAAGTCTTCACGTAAAAAGCGCGTGATTTCTTCGGCGTAGGTTTGCAAGTCATTGGTGCGACTTAGGTAGTTAGCTGGAAAGCCGCCTCCTAGGTTGGCCATTTTTAATTGGATGCCGTGCTCTTCTTGTAAGCGCTCGAAGATCCATTTTACTTTGGCAATGGCAGAGTCCCACGCACCGATATCACGTTGCTGTGATCCCACATGAAACGAAATACCGTATGGTATTAATCCTAATTCACGTGCCAGTACACATAAATCCAACGCCATGTCCGTTTGACAGCCAAACTTGCGTGACAAAGGCCAGTCTGCGGTTTGTGAACCTTCGGTTAAGATGCGAACAAATACACGGGCACCCGGTGCGGCTTGTGCGATATTACGTAAATCTGCTTCAGAATCCGTTGCAAACAAGTCCACGCCATTTTCATGGAAATAGCGGATGTCTTTGGACTTCTTGATGGTGTTGCCGTAACTCACACGATCACCAGTGACACCAATGGACAAAACCTTATCCAACTCATAACGGGAGGCCACGTCAAAGTTACAACCACGTTCATCCAAAATCTTTAGCAATTCAACGGCTGGGTTAGCCTTGATGGCGTAGTAGGTTTTGGCGTAAGGAAAACAAGCTATCAATTCATCCAGTTGACGTGCAAAGGTAGCGGTATCCACTACTAGGCACGGTGTTTCTAGCTTGTCAGAATATTGTTTAATGCGCTCGAAGGTGTCACCTTCGTAATAGTCCTTAGGTTGGATTTGCATTAGTGTGTGGCGCTCCTATGAATGGCCAAAAATGTTGTGTTTTCGTGTCCTTAGAAAGTGCGGAATATAGGCTTATTCGTGGTTCAGTACAGTGATATTTAATTGTCTTTAAGATTACGTTTTTTAATGAAAGCGAGATTAAAGCTGATCAAAATGCTCAGTTTTATAGTGAAAATGTGACATCCGGCCTAACTCCCTACAGTAATGGCGCATTTTGTTGTATAAACCGCGGCGAATATAACGTCTATTCTTATTACATCGTCTATTTCCAGCCGAGAGAGCCATGAGTGAGAGCAATCCCTATTTAGGTCGCGCCCAGCGTTTTGTTGGTTTGCTAAAACATTGCCAAGTTTTGGGTATGCAGGTGATCGAAGCCAGCGAGCAAAATTTAACCATCGAGTTACCTTACAACGAGCAACACGTGGGCAATCCTTCCACTGGGGTGATTCACGGTGGCGTCCTAACCACCTTGATGGATACTGCCTGTGGCACCATGGTGATCAATGCCTTGCCGGAGTTTGAGTTATGCCCAACCTTGGATTTACGCGTGGACTATGTGCGCGCGGCTGAACCGGGCAAGTCCATCTTTGCGTTTGCCGAGGCTTATCGTGTGAGTCGTCATGTGGTGTTTACACGCTGCACGGTACATCAAGGGGATGTGAATGAGCCGGTAGCAAATTGTGTGGGGACCTTTATGCGCATTGGCTCGCATTTGTCGCCACCTGATTTCAAGCAAGCGGTGTTGGGCTTACAAGGCACGCAAGGGGAGTAATCATCATGTCGACATTTGAAACGATTTTGCAAACGGCCCATGAACAAGGTGATTACAAGCCAGTGGTGGATGCCATTCCATATGCCAAGCTCATTGGTATCGATTTTCAGCGCTTTGGAAATGACGTGATTTTTAAGCTGCCAGATAACCCGAATAATATCGGGAATCCAATATTGCCTGCGGTACATGGTGGTGTTGTGGGGGGCTTTATGGAGATGTCGGCGGCCTTGCATCTATTAATGATGCTGGATACGCCGGCTATGCCAAAAATCGTGGATTTCTCATTAGATTACCTACGGGCCGTGCGTGGCGGTCGCGACACATTCGCTGAGTGTCAGGTGATTCGTCAGGGCTCTCGCGTGGCCAATGTGATCATCAATGCATGGCAAACCAAGCGTGAAGAAGCCGTGGCGACGGCACGTGCCCACTTCTTATTGGCACCATAACGTCATCAACAAGGGGATTTTGATAAAAAAATCCCCTTGAAATACCAAAACCCGCCCTTATATAAGCTGCTCAGTGTTTTCCACAAAAGGACAGTGAGGAGTGTTATGACCACAGCTCAAAAAGAAACCTTAGGCTTTCAAACCGAAGTGAAGCAAATGCTTCATTTGATGATTCACTCTCTATATTCCAACAAAGAGATATTTTTACGTGAATTAATTTCAAACGCATCGGATGCCTGCGATAAATTGCGTTTTGAGGCATTGAACAACGATGGCCTGTTTGAAAATGACCCTAATATTAAGGTTCGCATTGAGTTTGATGCGGATGCGAAAACCGTCACCATTTCGGATAACGGCATTGGTATGAGCCGTGAAGAGGTGGTGGAAAACCTAGGTACGATTGCTAAGTCCGGTACGTCACAATTTTTACAGCAGCTTTCTGGTGATGAGAAAAAAGACGCACATCTGATCGGTCAATTTGGTGTGGGCTTTTACAGCTCGTTCATTGTGGCGGATAAAGTAGAGGTGCTTACTCGTCGTGCGGGTGCCGATTCTAAAGAAGCCATTTTATGGACGTCTGCGGGAGAAGGTGAATTTATCATCGAAGCCGCTGAAAAAGCTGGCCGTGGTACGCAAATTACGTTGCACTTAAAAGACGACGAAAAAGAGTTTGCGGATGGCTTCCGTCTGCGCAACTTGGTGAAAAAATATTCAGACCACATTGCGGTACCGGTTGAAATGCTAAAAGAGCATTATGGTGAAGAAGACAAGCCGGCCGAACCAGAATGGGAAGCAGTAAACAGTGCAAAAGCACTGTGGGTACGTTCGAAGTCCGATGTCAAAGATGAAGAGTACCAAGAGTTTTATAAGCACATTTCCCATGACTTTGAAGACTCTTTAACTTGGTCTCACAACAAGGTGGAAGGCACGCTGGAATATACGAGCTTATTGTATGTACCAAAACGCCCGCCGTTTGATCTTTGGAACCGCGAAGGTAATCGTGGACTTAAACTGTATGTTCAGCGTGTGTTCATTATGGATGACGCAGAGCAGTTTCTACCGCCATATTTACGTTTCATTAAAGGTGTTGTTGATAGCAACGACTTGCCTCTAAACGTTAGTCGTGAAATCCTGCAAGAAAACGGCAGTATTGTGTCGATGCGTACGGCATTGACCAAGCGTATTTTAGACATGCTGAAAAAGCTGGCTAAGAAAGATCCAGAGCAGTATCAAACTTTCTGGGATGGATTTGGCCAAGTACTTAAAGAAGGCCCAGCGGATGATTTTGCCAATAAAGAGAAAATTGCAGAGCTGTTCCGTTTTGCTTCCACCAAAGGTGAAGACGATAAGCAATCCGTGTCTTTAGATACTTATCTTGAGCGTGCACAAGAAGGCCAAGACAAGATCTATTACCTAACGGCGGAGAATTATCTAACCGCGTCTCGCAGCCCTCATTTAGAAGTGTTCCGTAAAAAAGGCATCGAAGTGCTATTGCTGACGGATCGTGTGGATGAGTGGATGATTTCGCACCTGAGCGAATTCAAAGGCAAAACATTCGAAGACATCACCAAGGGCGACCTTGCATTGGATGAAAGCGATAAAGCCGAGCAAGAGAAAGCGGAAAAAGAAAACGAAAGCTTGATCGAGCGTATTAAGACTACCTTGGGTGACAAGGTGGAAGATGTACGTATTTCTACCCGTTTAACGGACTCTGCTGCCTGTTTGGTGGTGGGTAAAGACGATATGGGCATGCAAATGCGTCGTATGCTAGAAGCCGCTGGACAAGCTCTTCCAGAAGCGAAGCGTGTGTTAGAGATTAATACACAGCATCCGTTGATTGTGAAGATGGACCAGCAAAGTGATGAAGATCGCTTTAAAGAAATGGCTGAGATCATTTTTGAACAATCTCAACTAGCGGAAGGCAGCCAATTACAAGACCCGGCTGGATACGTTGATCGTATTAATAAACTGCTATTAGGTTTATTGGACGCTTAAACTTCCTAAATGAAAGAGCCCATTGGAGCCCCCAATGGGCTCTTTTTTTGTCTGAAATCAGGGATCTGGCGCACAACAGCCGACTAGGTTTATGGAGCGGCATGTCGTATCATAGCCAGCAACTGACCAACACAAATTTATAATAAAGGTGATTCATGAAATTGCTGCGCCTATTGGCCCCCATTGGATTATTGATGAGCTCTGCGGTTTACGCTGGTGGTACTTTGGATTTGAGCATCAATGATAATACGGCTGCTTTAGAGTATGACGCTACGCGCATGGGCAGTCCTATGCATATTTCTGCTGGTTACCTTCATCACGAGGAAGATGGTGATTTGCTGTCTTTTGGATTAAATGCCGTCGATGTGCGCAGTCAGCAAAGTCCATTGCGCATTGGTGTGGGTGGTAAAGTGTACGGGTATTTCACCGACACTAACGACAGTGGTGCCCTAGCCATTGGTGGTTTTGCCCGCTATATGCCGAACGAATTAAATGGCCTTGGTTTTGGTGGTCATGCGTATTACTCACCAAGCGTTTTGTCCTTCTCGACAACTGAGAACATGGTAGATGTGGGCTTACGCATTGAATACATGCTGATCCCAACGGCTATGGTTTATCTTGGCTATCGTTTTGTTGAAGCTAACGATGAAGAAGGGGATGTGGAGATTGTAAACGCGGGTCACTTCGGTTTGCGTATCAACTTCTAATGAGTGCTGTTAGTCGTACAAATCAGGTGGTCTTTTTTGCGAGAAATTGCATTAAGCAAGCAGAAGAGGCCCAGCATCAAGAAAAGCGCCAGCTAGAAGAAGCGGCGCTTTCACACCTTTATAGTGCTATACATTCATTTGCCAATGAGCTTGTAAGCCAATATCGATTAGAACCTTTCCAATCTTTGAATGAGCTTTTCAACCGTCAAAATTTACCGGCAGAGCTGTATGAGCTGAGCCTCTTGGCAAAGGAGTCGAGCGGTTGGTTGGGGGCCTTGTTACGTCAACACCAAAGAATGTTGCTAACTGGCTTAGATGAAGGTGTGGTTATGTCTTTGCAACAATTAATTACAACTCAATCTGACTATGTGGACTTGTTACGTAACTGGTTGATTGAATTGGAAAAAACCGTACAACGCATGCGTTTGCACTACCAAGAAAACTAAATGCCGCTTTTTTAGGCATTTCCGTGCCTCATTGGCGATGATATACTCGCGCCCCTTTGTATCGTGTCACCAAATTTCGAGAGTTTTTATGGCCGCTGTATTTGAAATTGTAGAACTATCTGATGGCGATATTGCGTTAAAACGCAGTGACGGTGAAGGGGAACCTTTAGTGCGAATCACCTTTTCTGGTGATGCCAAAGACAGTTTTCCAATGGAGCATATCGAAATTGCTAAGGCCATGATTGAAGCCGGTGTGCGTAAAGTGGGTGAATTAAGTGGTGTACATGTGGAAGACACATCCGCCATTGCGGATTTGGAAGAGCGCATCATTCACTAAGCCTGATGCATCCATGAACCCATAAAAAAACGCTGCCTTGCAGCGTTTTTTTATGGGTGTTGGTTTATTAGATTTAATGTATATGTTGGCGAATGATGCCGACATATAAGCCTTCGATCTCTAACGTATCATGTTGAAGGTCCACTACGATTGGTTCGTAATCTTGGTTTTCTGGAAGCAGTTTGACAATATGCTTGTCCTGTTGAAAACGCTTAACGGTTACATCATCGCCAACACGAGCAACCACGATTTGGCCATTTCTAGCTTGGTTGGTTTTATGTACGGCGATTAAGTCCCCATCTAAGATGCCTACTTCCTTCATACTGTCCCCATGGACCTCTAGCAAAAAGTCAGCACCAGGTTTAAAGAATTCTCTTGGTAGCTCCACATAGCGCTCCACATGCTCTTGCGCCAAGATAGGCTCGCCGGCGGCTACACGGCCAATTAATGGCAATCCACTTTGATTGTCCGCTAAACGAATACCACGGCTGGCACCTGGAGTCATTTCGATAGCACCTTTTCGAGCCAGTGCTTTTAAATGCTCTTCTGCGGCATTAGGGCTCTTGAAGCCGAGTTCTTGTGCTATTTCAGCACGGGTAGGAGGGAATCCGGTGGAGTCGATGGATTGTTTGATCAGGTCGAGCACTTGTTGTTGACGAGCAGTCAATTTAATCATGGTGTCTACTTATCTGTTTTTTTATACATGTTGTGATTATATACAGTATCTTGTGTGTGTAAAGTTTTCCAATAATGGGTTGACCGTGTCGGACAATTTATTTAAATTTGACGCAGCGTCAAAAAATGACGCTGCGTCAAAAAATAATAAAAAGTGACACATGCATAAAATTTCACAGACCCAAGTGGTCTCTCGTAAAGATCAAGTTCGTCAAGAACGGGAAGAATTAATTCTTTCTGCTGCTTTGTCATTGCTGCAAGAAAAAGGCTTGCAGGGCTTAACCATGCAAGCCATTGCAAATAAAACCGATTACTCCAAAGGCACCATTTATCAGCATTTCGGTTGCAAAGAGGACGTGCTGACTAAATTGATCACCCGTTGCGGACAACGCTTGGTGTCGCTGATTGATATTGCGTTAGCAAATGGTGTTGGTTTAAGGCACAAGGTCGTACTCGTGAGCTGGGCTTTTTTCATTAATGCCGAATTAGAACCTGAAACCGCGGGTTTGGTATCTATGGTGAAATCTCCCGAATTTCAAAACAAGGTGGCGGCTGAATTTCAGCAAGGCATTGCCGAAATTGATCAAAGTATTTTATCGCGTGTCATAGGGCTGTTTACTCAGCAAAATGATATTCCTGCAGAGAAAATAAAAGTAGGTGCCTTTGGCTGGTGGGCCATGAAGTGGGGTGTACAGGATGTACTAGCAAACGATTGGGAGATGACCAAACTAGGGTTTGAAGATCCCAAGCAATATTTTTTCGAATCGCTACATGTTTTCTTAGACGGCTTAGGCGTATCTACCGATGACGTTAGTCATGATTTTGCAACGGTAGGTCGTCAAGCTAAGACCATTTTTCAATTACACAATAACAATAAGGAAATCACATGATTGAAAGACTCACCTGGTGGCTCGTGCGCCATCCCTGGACAGTGGTGTGTTTAACACTGCTTATCGTTGTGGCCAGTGGTTTTGGCGCCAAAAACATTAAATTGAATGCGGATTATCGCGCGTTTTTTAGTAGTGATAATCCTCATTTACAAGCGTTTGAAGATCTACAGGACCAGTACAATAAAGTCGATAATATTTTAATTGCTTTGGTTCCTGAGGATGGAGAAGTTTTTAATACGCGCATTTTGGATTTAGTCGAGAAAATGACTGAAGAATCATGGCAGGTGCCTTATAGCCGCCGTGTAGATTCGATCTCTAATTTTCAGCACACCTATGCTGAAGAAGACGACATGATCGTTGAAAACTTATTTGAATACTCGACCGATTTAAGCGATGAAGAAATAGCGGACAAGCAAGCGGTTGCCCTAAAAGACCCTGTATTAGCTGGTAATTTAATTGCCTACGATGGCAAGGCTACAGGCATTAATATTACGATTAATCTTCCAGGAGTGAATCAAGCGGCGGAGGTGCCAGAGGCGGTAGGCTATGTTCGCGAAATGGTAGCCAAGTATCAAGCTGAATACCCTGATGTAGGCTTCTATTTAACGGGCGTTACCATGACAAACAACGCCTTCCCTGAAGCCAGTCAGCAAGATATGCAGCAGTTGTACCCAGTTATGATTTTGCTCATTCTAGTTTTGCTGTTTTTCTCCTTGAAAGGCATGTGGGGCACACTAGCAACTTTTAGTATTGTGGTTTTCTCCGGTGCTGTGGCGATGGGTTTATTTGGATGGCCTTCACCTGAAGTAACGCCAACTACGCTATCAGCACCTGTGATGATCATGACACTGGCGATTGCTGACTGTATTCATATTTTAATGAGTTATTACCATGGCATTGCAAAAGGTGAATCCAAACAAGCAGCCATGGTGGAAAGTATTCGTATTAACTTTCAGCCTGTTTTACTTACCAGTGTCACCACTGCAATTGGTTTCTTGACCTTGAATTTTTCTGATGCGCCGCCGTTTCATGATTTAGGAAATATTGTGTGCATCGGTGTGTTAGCGGCGTTTGTTTTGGCTATTTTGTATCTACCAGCACTCATGATGCTTTTACCATCGAAGAAAGTTTCTCAATCATTTGGTGAGAACTCTAAAATGCAGAAGCTGTCTGATTTTGTGGTTAAGAACAGTCGCGCATTGTTAATGAGCCTTTCTGTGGTCATCGTATCTTTAATCGCTCTGATCCCGTTGAATGAGCTTGATGACAACACCATTGAATATTTTGACTGGAGCATTAAATTCCGTAGTGACTCTGAAACCATAGCCGATACGCTAACCGGCGTACAAAGCATGAACTACTCACTAAAAGCGGATGGTGAGATGGGGGTGGTCGATCCTGATTACCTAAACACCATTGATCAATTTGCGGAATTTTTACGCTCACAACCCGAAGTTCGTCACGTGGGTAGTTTTAGTGACGTAATGAAACGCCTGAATAAAAATATGAATGGCGATGATGAAGCGTTTTATCGTATTCCAGATGATCGTCAATTGGCCGCACAATATATGTTGTTGTATGAATTGTCTTTACCTTATGGCTTGGATTTAACGAATCAAGTAAATGGTAATAAGTCTGCGACACGTATGACGGTACAGATTGATAAAGTAACTGCCCAAGAAATCATTTCACTTGATCATCGTGCAGTGGCCTGGTTAGAAGAAAATGCACCACAATACATGGTAACCGAAGGGGCCAGTACTGCGGTCATGTTTGCGCATATAACTGAGCGAAACATTAAGAGCATGATTGGCGGTGTGGTTGGCGCCTTGTTCTTAATTTCCTTCATTATCATGTTGTCCATTAAATCTGTGAAATTAGGTTTCATTAGCTTGATTCCAAACTTAGTGCCGGCAGGAATGGGTTTTGGTATTTGGGCGGTATTTGATGGCCAAGTGGGTTTAGGTTTGTCGGTAGTGATGGGCGTGACCCTAGGTATCGTGGTGGATGATACGGTTCACTTTATGACCAAGTATGTGCGCGCTAAGCGTGAATTAAATCTTAATACAGAGCGAGCTATCGAATATGCGTTTCATACAGTGGGTGTAGCGTTAAGTGCTACAACGGTTGTGTTGTGCGCAGGTTTTATGGTGTTAATGCTGTCACCGTTTGCGATTAATGCGCAAATGGGTTTGATGAGTGCATTGACCATTGCTCTTGCCTTGTTGGTGGACTTTTTCTTCCTACCTCCGTTGTTATTGTGGTTGGATAAAAGCCGTAATGAAAGTCGTCACCAAAATTCAGATGACCACTCTCAGGGTGAGTCAGATAAACCATTAGAAGCTCAAGCCTAATAAGGAGTATGAGGATGAAAAAAGTTATTGGTATTGCATTAGTTGCATTGTTAAGCAGTGTTTCTGCTTGGTCTGAAACCCCAGAAGAAAAAGGTCTGGCGATTGCGGTTGAAGCTGATAAACGCGGTGAAGGCTTTGGCGATTCACAAGTTGAATTAAAAATGGTGCTAATTGACAGTAAAGGTACCGAAGCGCCACGTGATATGCGTGTGAAAACGTTGGAAGGCTTGGGTGAAGATGGTGATAAATCTTTGATGATTTTTGATACGCCAATCGACCAAAAAGGCGTAGCCATGTTGACCTATACCCATAAAGAGAAGTCTGATGATCAGTGGTTGTACCTGCCTGCATTAAAGCGTGTGAAAAAAATCTCAAGCAAAAATAAATCCGGCCCATTTGTGGGCAGTGAATTTGCGTTTGAGGATATTAGTTCTCAAGAAGTAGAGAAATACACATACAAATATCTGCGTGATGAAACGTACGATGGCAAAGATTGTTATGTCGTTGAACGTTACCCAACGGATAAATATTCTGGTTATACCAAGCAGGTGGCTTGGATTGATAAAGCGGAATATCGCGCACTGAAAATCGAGTTCTACGATCGTAAAAAAGCACTATTAAAAACCCTTGAGAACAAAAATTACACCTTGTATTTAGATAAATTCTGGCGTCCAGGTCTGAGTGAAATGAAAAATCACCAAACTGATAAGGCCACGCGTTTAGAATATAAAGGTTATGAATTCAAAGTGGGTTTAAACGACAAAGAATTCACTAAGAACTCCTTGAAGCGAGCGAAGTAACATGAAAGCACCAATAGCAATCAGTGTGTTTCTTTCTGCTATTACCTTGAGTGCTGCGAGCATGGCCGAGCTGAGTATGACAACTCAGCTTGATTACGAGTCCACGTTTTTTGGTGCGGATAGTCAAATTGGTGAGAACGAGGATCGTTGGAATCAATCCATTGCGTTACGCACGGAGCTATACAAAGAATTAGAAGGTGATCAGTCCATTACGTTTAAGCCATTTTATCGTTTCGATGAACACGATGAAGAGCGCACTCATGGTGATATTCGCGAGTTAATCTGGCACAAAGTGGCGGATAACTTTGAACTAAAGGCGGGTATCGGCAAAGTATTTTGGGGTGTGACGGAATCCTCTCATTTGGTGGATATCATCAACCAAACCGATGCGGTTGAAAGTTTAGATGGCGAGCAGAAATTAGGTCAACCCATGGTTCAGCTTATGTTGGAGCGAGATTGGGGGAATTTAGACCTATTTGTTTTGCCGTATCACCGCGAGCGTACCTTTAGGGGTAAGGATGGGCGCTTGGGTTTGGGGCGGGATTTTGCTGATGCCGTTTATGAAAGCAGTGACGAAGAAAACCATGTGGATGTAGCCGCGCGTTTTTATACTTACATTGATGAGTTTGAATATGCAGTATCGGTATTTCATGGCACGAGTCGCGAGCCTGCGCTCGGGTTTGATCAAACACAAGGTAATGTGTTGCCTTATTACCCACAAATCACTCAGTTGGGTTTGGAAATGCAGTACCTCAATGAAGGCTGGGCTTGGAAGTTTGAAGGCATAGTACGAGATGGCATGCTACAGAATAATCAGTCTACATTACTTGGCGATATTTCGTTTCCAGTGTTCAACACGGCGGGCGGGTTGTTAGTGGCAGAAGATGAGCAATATTTTGCAACCACAGCTGGTTTTGAGTACACCCAAGTGGGAATTTGGGATACACGAATCGATCTGGGTTGGGTTGTGGAGCATTTGTATGACTCGCGTCAAGAAGAGGCTTCTGCTACTGCTTTTGAGCACGATGTGTTGTTGGCCACTCGTTGGGCTGCCAATGATGCGGCTTCATCAACATTGCTGGCTGGGGTGTTGTTTGATTACGAGCACCAGGATTACAGCTTAAGTGTAGAAGGGGAGACCCGTATTTTGAATAACCTTATGTTATCCGTAGAGGCACGTGTGTTTGCACCTGACGAAGAAAATCCGCAATGGGATTTTCGTGATGAGGACTTTGTTCGCTTAACCTTGTCATATTACCTATAGGTAATAAGTGGTATTGAATTGTTGTCTGTTTCGGGCCTTAGGGCCCGTTTTTTATTGGCTTTGTTATAAAGTGTGAATTCCTGTCTGAAAAACGTAGAAGGCAGGCCACATTGCTTGACATGATTTTGAGTTAAACGTATGTTTCAAACAGTTGTTTGTTTGGGTTTGGCACATGGCACAAGTTGATACAGTTACACGGATTTTAGACGCTGCAGAGGAATTGTTTGCAGAGCATGGTTTTGCCGAAACGTCGCTACGTACTATCACTGCCCGTGCGGATGTGAATCTTGCTGCGGTGAACTATCACTTTGGCTCGAAAAAAGCGCTTATTCAAGCTGTCTTCGCACGCTTTCTTACCCCGTTTTATAAAATGGTTGAAACCAGTTTAGACGTCCACGAAAAAAATCACCCAGACACCATCTTATCCATCGAAGATATCTTGCGATTTGTTGCTCGTGCTATGGCCAGTGTGACGGAAGGGGATCGCAGTCGTTTAGCGATTTTTATGCGCTTGTTAGGTCTTGCCTACAATCAAGGGCAAGGGCATTTACGTAAATACCTGCAAACTGAATATCGCAGTTTGTTTCGCCGTGTGATGGCCTTGATTGCCAAGGCCACACCGGATCTTCAGCCGGTTGAGCGTTTTTGGCGCTTTCACTTCATGTTGGGCTCAGCGGCCTTTACTTTATCGAGCATGGAAAACTTACGTGCTATTGTTGAGCACGATTTTGATACCAAGTGCACAGAAGAAGAAGTAGTTGGCTATCTCTTGCCTTTCCTTGCGGCAGGTATTCGGGCAAAGTAAGCCTAAATACTGGTTGCGAGACATATCGTGCGACATTTGCACATTTCCATTCAAACTCAAACCTTGAGTGCTTTTGAAGATGATACCTTGGCTTTCCAATGCCAGGTGTCAACGGCATTAAATGGCCCAGGCTGTGAAGAAGGTTCTGGGAAGACCCCATTCGGTTCACATTACATTCGCGCAAAAATTGGTGCCAATGAGCCCATTAATTCTGTATTTGTGGGGCGCCGAGCCACAGGTGAGATTTACTCCTCAGTACTCTCAAAACAGTTTCCAAAACGGGATTGGATTTTAACTCGTATTTTGTGGTTGTGTGGTAACGAGATTGGCGTGAATCGACTCGGTAATGTGGATTCCATGTCGCGGTACATTTATATTCATGGCACACCGGATACAGAGCCTATGGGGGTGCCTAAAAGCCATGGGTGTGTGCGTATGCGAAATAATGATGTGTTGCGTGTGTTTGATTGGGCGCCTTTAGGATGCCCTGTGATGATTGAGGTTTAAGTGAAAGTTACATTAATCACAGATATTCAAGGTCCTGAGTTAACCGATGCGGAGCGTGCCTGGCTAGGTCATGAGTTTCTTGGTGGCATCATTCTATTTACGCGGCACTTTCAAAGCCGCGGTCAGCTGATGTCTTTGGTGCAAGAGATTAAAGCGATCAATCCTGATTTGCTCATCACGGTTGATCACGAAGGTGGCCGCGTACAACGCTTTCGTGAAGGGTTTACACAAGTGCCTGCCATGGGAAAAATTGGTGATGTGTACCTTCAAGATAAAACACACGCTCAATTGTTGGCCAAATCATCAGCTATGGTCTTGGCGTATGAGCTACAGGAAGTGGGGATCGATTTAACTTACGCGCCTGTGTTAGATGTCAATTATGGGCGTAATACGGTCATTGGTGATCGTAGTTTTTCTGACAATAAAAACGTAATGGAAGATTTAGCTTCGCATTTTATGCAAGGCCTTAAACAAATGGGGTTTGCTACTGTAGCAAAGCATTTTCCTGGTCACGGTTGGGTGAATTTAGACAGTCATGTGGACTGTCCGGTGGACGAGCGTTCTTTGCAAGAAATTGAAGAACAGGATTTACAACCATTTAAACATCTCATGCAACATATTGATTGGATGATGCCGGCCCATGTTGTTTACGAAAAAGTCGATTCAGAACCAGCTGGATTTTCATCGTATTGGTTGCAAACGGTTTTACGCCAACAACTGGGCTTTACTGGACGTATTGTCAGTGATGATTTGAGTATGGCGGGTGCGGCAGTAAAAGGTAATTACCAGCAACGGGCACAAGCTGCGCTGAATGCCGGATGTGACGTCTTATTGGCCTGTAATCATGCCGAGGCTTCTACTGAAATTTTAACCGCGTTAGAGGGCTTATCTGTAGAGCCTTATAGTTTGAAAGCATACCAACCTAAGTATTCTTTATCCGAAAATAAACAAGCGTACATGCAGGCTCTAGCTGTATTGGCCGAGTGGGAGTGATCTAATGTTTTCAATGGATGAATTTTTCGAACTGATTGATGTTTGGTGGGCAGAGTCCATTTTAGCTGTGTTGATTGGTTTGTTGGTGTATGTATTTGCCCAGCAAGTGATTCGCCAATTAAAAATTCGCGCTAGTAAGACGCGTAATTTGTTCGATGATGCCGTGGTGGGGGCGTTGGAGTCTCCTGTGTATTACGGTGTCATGTTGGCTTGTATTGCGTATGTGTTACGCCAATTTCAACTCGAGTTTGATCTCAAGTTGCTACCCAAAAATGAACACCTTTATGTTGTATCGGCTGCGGTTTTGTTTGCTTGGTTTGTGATGCGTTTGATTCGCATACGTGAAAATCAAATTCTCAAAGGTCGTATTGAAACCAAGGCGGATAAAACCACCATAAGTGCAATTTTTAAATTATTACGCATCAGTGTTGTGGTTTTGACCTGCTTGGTCGTGTTTCAAACACTGGGTGTGTCAGTAAGCGGTATTATTGCTTTTGGTGGTGTTGGTGGTGCAGCTGTTGCCTTTGCCGCGAAAGACTTGCTGGCCAACTTCTTTGGCGGATTGATGGTGTATTTGGATAAACCGTTTGCGGTTGGCGATTGGGTACGCAGCCCAGATAAAAACATTGAGGGTACGGTTGAGAATATCGGATGGCGAGTGACGCGAATTCGTACGTTTGATCAGCGTCCTTTGTATGTGCCCAATTCTGTTTTTACGCAAATCAGTATTGAAAACCCGTCTCGTATGAGTCATCGCCGAATTTATGAAACCATAGGTGTGCGATATAAAGACTTTTCTCAAGTTGAGAAGATTTGTGATGATGTGGAGGCGCTATTAAAACAGCATGCTGATATAGATGAATCTCAAACCTTGATGGTGAACTTTAATAAGTTTGCAGATTCGTCTTTAGAGTTCTTTATTTATTGCTTTACCCATACTACTCACTGGCAAACTTTTCATGGCATTAAGCAAGATGTGCTGCTTAAAGTGGGTGAGATTATTAATAAACACGGTGCTGAAATTGCGTTTCCAAGTCGCAGTTTATATATGGAAAATCATGTGCCGGTTGTGAATCAACAAGCCTAAGAAAGCTATGAAACAAAATGAAAAATTAACCGCTATTATTGGCGGTACCGGATTAACTGAATACTCAGGCTTGGATATCCAAGATCAAAAAATAATCAAAACCGCTTTGGGTGAAACCAGTGCACCATTGATATTTGGAGAGTTAATGGATCAACCGGTTGTATTTTTAGCGCGCCATGGTCATCCGCATAAGTTACCACCGCATAAGGTGAATTACCGCGCCAATATGCTGGCCTTGCAAGAGGTAGGGGTTACGGAAATTATTGCTGTTAATGCGGTTGGGGGGATTACTTCTGGTATGGATGCTGAGGCCATTTGCATTCCCAATCAGATCATTGATTACACCCATGGGCGAGAAGATACGTTTTTTGATGGTGTTTATCGTCCTTTAGATCACGTGGATTTTACACATCCTTATGATGAGGCGTTATCCAATAAATTGCATTTTTCTGCAGAGGCGAAAAATATTCTGGTTACTATGGGCGGTGTTTATGCCGCAACACAAGGGCCGAGATTGGAAACCGCAGCCGAGATTCGTCGCTTAGAGAATGATGGGTGTGATGTAGTGGGTATGACAGGTATGCCCGAAGCTGTGCTCGCTAGGGAGTTAGGCATTCCGTATGCTTGTTTGGCGCTTGTGGTAAATAAGGCAGCTGGTAAGAGTGAAGAGGCTATTACTATGAATGATATCTATAAATCGCTTAATCAAGGTATTCATAAAGTGCAGGCGATTATTGCAGGTTATTTAGCCAGTTAAACCTAAAATTAGTGTAAATCTACTTGAAATAAAAAAAAGGCCCGTGAGGGCCTTTTTTGCTGCTTAGAGCCTGACGTTGAGTGCCGAATCAAGTGGTGCTTGTTCTGGAATGTCGAGATTGTTTTCTTGTTGCTTTTCTAAAGCTTTAAGTGGGTGTTCAACCGGGAGGATGCGAATTAATGCTCCCACTAAAGGGTGATCAATGTAATGAATTTCTTTGCTGCGCATGCGACGGCTCTGCTGGAAGCTAATCAATTCACTGGGTGATTTAGCTTGATTAGGGATAAATTGCAGGTCAATTTTGCTGTGTAAATAACGAGAAACATGAAGATAAAAAAGGCCTTTTAATTGTGGCACACCTAAGTTTTGTAATGAGCTTTCAATGTAAATGGGCAGGCTGTGTTGTTGATCATATACCGGCTGTTGCCATTGAGCGTTATACAAAATGGGTTGGTTGACAGGGTCTAGTTTCCCAATCTTGTTGGCCCAGTCTTCATCGATGTTTTCTTGGGTGAAGGCTAGGTTATTGGCATTTTCGTGATGAAAGGCCAGTGTGGCATTCATACCATTATCTGCAAGGGTAAATGGCTGATTACTTTTGAGTTCAATTACATCGGCCATCTCTAAAGGAAGTGGTGTAAACGAAAATGATTCATCGATGCGTGAGTCTGGTTTTTGTTGGAATAAGGTGAGATTCACCTGATACCAACGAGCTTCTTTTACCGGTGCTTCGCTTTCTTCGGCCCAAGTGACAATTGAGATAAGACTAAAAAATAATGTTATGACGCTTTTCATGGTGTACCTGGTTGAGACAGTAAATCGAGTACGGTGTTAATAGTGCTAAAACGACTTTGCGCATCTGGCATGTCAAATATGAATTTGAATGCGTTGGAGCCATCCAGTTTATAGCTAGCAGGCTTAGTCTGTACTAAGCGCACCATGGTGTAGGGATCAATACTGGTTTGGCTGCCAAATTCCATGCGACCTTGGCTTTCCCCTGCATCTAACTTCACAATGCCAAGGGTTGCAAGTTTGAATTTTAATTCTGTGACCTGGAAAAGATATTTTACTTGTTGCGGTAGTAAACCGAAACGGTCGATCATCTCCACCTGAAGATCTTTCAATTCTTCGCCGTTTTTGGCGTTGGCGATGCGCTTGTAAAGAATTAAGCGGTTGTGAACATCGGGCAAATAGTCTTCAGGGATAAGGGCCGGAATACGCAGGTTGATCTCTGCTTGGTTCTCAGTAGGCGAGTCTAGGCTTAATTCTTTACCTGCTTTGATGGCTTCTACCGCACGATCCAATAATTCCATGTAGAGGCTGAAACCCACATTTTGAATGTGACCACTTTGTTCTTCACCCAATAATTCACCTGCACCACGAATTTCTAAGTCATGGGTGGCAAGCATGAAGCCTGCACCAAGGTCTTGGGCGTTACTTATGGCATCAAGACGTTTTTCAGCATCTTTAGTGACTTTCTTTTCTTGCGGAGCCAAAAGATAAGCATAGGCTTGATGATGGCTGCGGCCGACACGACCACGCAATTGGTGTAATTGCGCTAAGCCGAATTTGTCAGCACGTTCAATGATGATGGTATTGGCGTTGGGCACGTCGATACCGGTTTCGATGATGGTGGTGCACATTAATACGTTAAAGCGTTTGTGATAAAAATCACTCATAACGGATTCTAATTGACGCTCGGACATTTGGCCGTGGGCTACACCAATACGTGCTTCAGGAATAAGCTTGGCTAAATCTTCAGCGGCTTTGTCGATGGTTTTGACTTCGTTGTGCAAAAAGTAAACTTGGCCGCCACGTAATATCTCACGCAAGACCGCTTCTTTAATTAAGTGCTCGTCCCATACTTTTACAAAAGTTTTTACCGCTAGGCGGCGCGCGGGTGGGGTAGCGATTATGGATAAATCACGCACCCCTGACATGGCCATATTCAGCGTTCGTGGAATTGGTGTGGCCGTCATGGTGAGAATGTCGATCTCGGCTCTTAGGGCTTTTACTTTTTCTTTTTGCTGAACACCAAATCGGTGCTCTTCATCGATAATCAGTAAGCCTAAATCTTTAAATTTCACGTCCCCTTGTAATAACTTGTGTGTGCCAACCACTATGTCAGCGCTGCCATCTTCAAGGGCGGTAATGGATTTGGTTTTAGCTTGGCCGGTTTTAAAGCGAGATAAGCTTTCTACTTTAATGGGCCAGTCCGCAAAACGATCGCGGAAAGTTTCATAATGTTGCTGGGCGAGCAAGGTTGTAGGTACTAAAACCGCCACTTGCTTGCCATTTTGTACGGCAATAAAAGCGGCACGTAATGCTACCTCGGTTTTACCAAAGCCCACGTCACCGCACACAAGGCGATCCATGGGGTTGGCTTTCATCATGTCGGTGATTACCGCGTTAATGGCGCTTTTTTGATCCACGGTTTCTTCGAATGGGAAATCCGATTTAAAAATCTCGTAATCATCGCGCGGAAATTGAAATCCATGGCCGGGCTTTGCTTCACGTTTTGCGTATATCTCAAGGAGTTCGGCTGCGGTGTCACGAATTTTTTCTAACGCTTTACGACGTTGAGCGGACCATTTATCGGTACCCAATTTATGCAGTGGGGCCATGTCGGTATCGGCACCACTGTAGCGGCTGATTAAATGCAATGACGATACTGGCACATAGAGCTTAGCTTGATCGGCGTATTCCAGCATGACGAATTCGGTGGCGTCACCATCAATCTCAATGGTTTCCATGCCTCGATAACGCCCAACACCGTGGTCGATGTGTACCACTGCCGCGCCTATGGTGAGCTCGGTGAGGTTGCGGATGACGTTTTCGCTTTGATCTTTCTCTTGTTTTTGGCGGCGGCTTTGACGGATGCGCTCGCCGAATAAAGCATTCTCACTGATAAGCCAAGCGTTTAACGTTTGGCTGTAAAAGCTGTCTTCAATGGGGGCTGTCGTGATCGCAAATTCAAATTCATGCTCGTTAAGATCTTGCCAGGAGTCGATGATTTGTGGGCTGATCTGAATGCGCTCTAATAATTCCAATAGAGCTTCACGACGGCCTGCGCTTTCTACACAAAATACGACGGGTTCATCGTTCTCCATTAAGAAGGCTTCTAGCGCTGACAATGGGTTCTCGTGTTTGTGATTGACTTGTAACGATGGCAGCGAAGGCAATTCAAAGTTGTGATGACCTTGTTGCTCTTTGATGGGAGCTGTAAAGGTTTTGATGCGGCCTAATAACTTAAATTGTGCGAAGGTTTGGTTGTCATTTAAATAGATTTCATTGGGCGGCAGTACGGGGTGGCGAACGTCATGGCGGCGCTCTTCGTATCTGTGCTCAATATCCTTCCAATTGTGCTGCAGGCTGGCTTCAAGGTTTTCGTTGAATATGATCTGGCAAGACTGTGGGAGGTAGTCGAAAAGAGTGGCCGTCTCTTCAAAAAACAGAGGGAGGTAGTACTCAATACCACCGGGTGCGATTTGTTTGGTCACATCCATATAAAGCGGTGATTCTTTAGGATCGCACTCAAAGAAGTCGAACCAGCGTTGTTTGAATGTACGAATGCCGCTTTTATCGAGAGGAACTTCTTTTGCTGGCAATAATTCTATGCTGTCAGTGGTGTCGGTGGAGCGTTGCGTTTCCGC
>JABXIK010000073.1 GCA_013373125.1 Gammaproteobacteria bacterium
ATCCATCCCCAAAGATTCAATATGTTGCCAACTGATTTGTTCCAACCACTTCAGGTACACCTGATTATTAGTATGACCCAAGCGATCCGTCTCGGACGCTTGCACCGTGATGTCCATTAGAAATGGATTCGCCAAATCCCACTGGAAATTATCAATCATAATTGCTCTCCGCTTCTGGACATACCTTACACCGAGAATCAAAAAGTGAACATGCTTCAGCACATATTTCACTTTCTCCACCCATAAAAAAACGCCTGCATTAGCAGGCGTTAATATTTCAATACTCCGTAAAAGCGTTACGAAAGCCTTTTACTTAACCTGCGGGTTAAGCTCACCCGATTGATAACGATCGAACATGGCATCTAAAGAAAGAGGCGTAATTTTAGATGCATTACCTGCCGTACCAAACGCTTCGTAACGAGCGATACAAATTTCCTTCATGGCTTCAACTGAAGCCGCTAAATATTTACGCGGATCGAATTCACTTGGGTTTTGCGCCAAGAAACGACGAATCGCACCGGTTGACGCTAAACGTAAATCGGTATCGATGTTCACTTTACGTACACCGTGTTTGATACCTTCAACGATTTGCTCAACTGGCACACCGTAAGTTTCAGGGATCTCACCACCGAATTCGTTAATGATCGCCAACCACTCTTGTGGCACAGAAGATGAACCGTGCATAACAAGGTGAGTGTTAGGGATACGTTTGTGAATTTCTTTAATACGATCAACCGCTAGGATGTCATCCGTTGGTGGACGAGTAAATTTGTAAGCACCGTGAGATGTACCACACGCAATCGCCAACGCATCCACGCCAGTTTGCTTAACGAAGTCCGCCGCCTCTTCAGGGTCAGTCAACATTTGATCGTGAGTTAAAGTACCTTCCGCACCTACGCCGTCTTCTTCACCGGCTTGGCCCGTTTCTAAAGAACCTAACACACCGAGTTCACCCTCAACAGACACACCACAACCGTGAGCCATTTCAACGGTACGACGAGTCACATCGACGTTGTACTCGTAGCTCATTGGGGTTTTGCCGTCTTCGCCTAGGGAGCCGTCCATCATGACCGATGAGAAGCCCAATTGGATTGAACGCTGGCAAACCGTTGGAGACGCGCCGTGGTCTTGGTGCATACACACTGGAATGTGAGGGAATTCTTCAATGGCCGCCAAAATCAGGTGACGTAAGAAAGGCGCACCTGCATATTTACGCGCACCGGCAGAAGCTTGCACGATAACAGGAGAGTCGGTTTGATCCGCCGCCATCATGATGGCACGCATCTGTTCTAAGTTATTTACGTTAAAAGCGGGCACGCCATAGCCGTATTCGGCGGCGTGATCCAACATTTGGCGTAAGGAGATAAGTGCCATGTTTGAGTCCTCTATACAAAGTCTTGGAGCTGAGGCCGAATGTCTGACGCTAAATGCACTCGACTCTCATTCATATTTGTTGCAGGTATTGTAACGCAATCCCTGCTAGACGCTAGTTGGCGTCTTTTAAATAAAGCAATTTGCCTTGCAAGCGTAATCGCCCTTATTCTGCAGCGCGTGTTTCTAAAATGGCGACTGCAGGGAGTACCTTACCCTCTACGAACTCAAGGAAAGCACCACCACCGGTTGAGATGTAAGATACTTTATCCGCAATATCGTACTTATCCACAGCCGCTAAGGTGTCACCGCCACCTGCGATAGAAAAGCCTGCGCTTTCCGCAATGGCCAAAGATAAGGCTTTTGTGCCTTCACCAAATTGATCAAATTCGAATACACCTACTGGACCATTCCAAATAATGGTTTTGGCTTCTTTTAGTTGCTCAGCTAACGCTTTAGCAGAATCAGGGCCAATATCGAAAATCATATCGTCTTCACTTACATCGCCAGCGGCTTTCAATGTGGCTTCTGCTGTTTCAGAGAATTCTTTACCGCACACCACATCGCTCGGCACAGGAATTGATACTTTTTCCATTAACGCTTTGGCGTTAGGGATTAAATCCGCTTCGTAAAGTGATTTACCCACTGGCTTGCCAGCAGCTGCCAAGAACGTATTGGCAATACCACCACCGACGATGATTTGATCACAGATATCAGATAGGCTTTCTAACACTTCCAATTTGGTCGACACTTTTGAGCCTCCCACGATCGCAACTAAAGGGCGTGCAGGGTTATCTAATGCCTTACCTAATGCATCTAATTCCGCCGCTAACAATGGGCCCGCACATGCGATTGGGGCAAACTTAGCCACACCATGAGTGGATGCTTGTGCACGGTGAGCCGTACCGAATGCATCCATAACAAATACATCACATAGTTCAGCATACGCTTTGGCTAGTTCGTCTTCGTCTTTCTTTTCGCCTTTGTTGAAGCGCACGTTTTCTAGAAGCACTAACTCGCCTTCTGCTACTTCAACGCCTGCTTTGAAATCTTTAATCACAGGAACCGCTTTGCCTAACGCATCGCTTAGATAATCTGCCACTGGCTGCATGGAGAATTGATCTTCGTATTCGCCTTCGGTTGGACGACCCAGGTGAGACATCACAATCACTTTTGCGCCAGCTTCTAGAGCAAGCTTAATCGTTGGCAAAGATGCGCGAATACGAGCATCTGAGGTTACTTTGCCATCTTTAACCGGTACGTTTAAGTCTTCACGAATTAGAACGCGTTTGCCCTTAAGAGCCTGGTCGGCCATTCTCAAAACTGTCATAACAACTCCTTGCTCGAAGCTAGCTACGTTGTCAGTGCTACGTTAAAAAAATTTTCGAAATCCTCACTTAGTACACTAAGCTGCGGTATTCTCAACTTTTTTGCCTTGCCCTGACGGCCTCGCTGACGCTTCTTATAATTGAAATTTAATCTTAAAAACTATGCACCCGACGTCCGACTCCAGACGTCCGACACAAAATTACAAATTCTGCTTAAAGGCATCTTGCTGTAACGCATCCACCATGCGATTCGCAAAACCCCATTCGTTATCAAACCAAATCAATAACTTTAATAAGCGCTCGCCACTGACGCGTGTTTGCGTACCATCAATCACACCGCTTCTGGCATCGTGATTAAAATCCACAGACGCATGTGGCTCGTTACTAAAACCAATCAAGCCGTGTAAATCATTTTGACTGTGCAGTTTGAGTAACGGGTTAATCTGTTCAACACTGACCGGCGTTTTTAATTGCAAGGTCAAATCCATGGCCGACACGTTTAATGTGGGCACACGTAAGTGCAAACTTTCGATGCAACCATCAAGGTGAGGCATGATACGCGCGATGCCTTTTGGCAGTGCCGTATCCACTGGAATAATACTAGCGACAGCGGCACGGGTACGGCGCAAGTCACTGGAATAGGCATCAATGACTGGCTGATCGTTCATGGCCGAGTGAATAGTCGTACTGACACCACTTTCAATACCGAATTGCTCATCCAAGATGGCCATCACAGGCAACACACAGTTGGTCGAACACGAACCAACCGATACCACTTTATGTTCCGCTAACAATTGATTTTGATTCACGCCTGCAATCAAGGTGAAATCCACATCACTCTCACCAGGCTGACTAAGCAAAACTTTTTTCGCCCCTTGTTGTAAATGAGGTTTCAGCTCAGCTTGGTTTTTAAATTGCCCAGTACATTCCAGTACCACGTCAGCGTTTAAATCTTTCCAATGCAAATTTTGAATATCTGCCTCATGCAGGATATGAATATCCCGCGCAATGCCCTGACCATCGGTAATGCTCATCACATCATTTTTTACCGACACATCAAACGGAAAACGTCCGTGAGTACTGTCGTAACGCAGCATGTAGCTAATGGTTTCACAATCCGCCAGCTCGTTAATGGCGACGATTTCAATGTCGTTTTGTAAATTGCGCTCATAGATCGACCGTAAGACGCAACGTCCTATACGACCAAAACCATTGATTGCAATTTTTAAATACATTTTTAAGCTACTTATTTGGTTCTAATAATAGTGGCCTTCAAATACTGACCGTAACCATTAGCTTCCCAAACTAGCATACCGTTACCACCATTCTTACAAACAAAGGGAGCAGCTTCTTCTTTAGCCCTAGTAAGATTACTAGGTCGTCCCTCTACGAAAGATTTGCCAAACTCAATTAAACCAATTTCTTCAAATTCTTTCTTAGGATTAGTCGTATATACAGTTACATTACATCCATTTGAAAATGGTGAGAAAGATTTATCACCTGTCTTTACAAATTGTGTACTAGTAGTACAAGCAGATAAAAGTAAAAGACTTCCGATAAGAATATTTTTTTTCATAATTCATCCTAACTTTCTATAAATCCCTACAAACAAAAACTCTCAAGTGAATTCACTAGAGAGTTTCCAGAAGCGTTATGAGCGAAGCTTAGACAAGGCAAAAATTAGTTTTCGCGAGGCGCATAGCAGCGCTATGTAACAAGTGAAAACTAATTTTTAACGCCGAATAAG
>JABXIK010000144.1 GCA_013373125.1 Gammaproteobacteria bacterium
ACTTTTAAATCTCTTGCTTCGTAAATTAATTCGCCATCGACCAGCACATCACCATCGGCCAATGCGATCACCCAGTCACGCTCTACTACACGACGGATATGTAAATGAAATTGAAGGCGTTTCGCTGTGGGCAATACTTCACCCGAAAATTTAAGACTGCTCACACCTAAAGCGCGGCCTTTGCCTTTGAATCCCTTAAGGGCAAGGAATAAACCAAGGCTTTGCCACAACCCTTCAATGCCTAAACAACCTGGCATGATGGGATCATCTGGAAAGTGGCACTTAAAGAACCAAGACTCAGGGTCGATGACCATTTCGGTGACCACCTGGCCTTTGCCGTAACGGCCACCTTTTTCTGTCATCAAAGGCACATGATTTAATAGTCGTAATTCACCGACTGGTAGCTGGGCACTGTCACCACCCACAATCTCCATGAGAGATTGGACATCCTGATCAATTATTTCCGCTAATGCCGACATATCACTTACTCATATTCAGTTGACTGCACATGGCCATACCGAGGTACTGCCGCCCATAAAGCCAAGGCTCGTTTTCATGGGTTTCATCTTCACGACAGTTGCTTTACATTTTTATGAACAAAAAAGATTCAACGCCATGTGTCAGTGGTGGCTAATATAGGGAGGTTGGGAAGAGGAAACTTGACTCAAAGTATCACTGGGTTGATTGAATGTGACACCCGTTCACAAAAGTGAGACTAGATTATCATGCTTGATGAGAAGGCACTCGAGGGGAAGCCATCCGAAGGGAAGTTTGAATGTTAGGCAAATAAAAACGGCTAGAAAAACTAGCCGCTGAATGAAGTATTAATAGATACGTCGTACGTGACAGGTGATTTCTTCTCGGTCGTGATACAGGTGTTTCGCTGCGATCTCCACCTCAAGCTCAGCCTGCTGACATTTTTCTTGAATCAAATCCAAGCATTGACGCACTTCTTGATAGCGCTTTTTCATGGGGAGTTTTAAATTGAATACGGTTTCACTGCACCAATCATTAACAATCCAATGAGCCATGCGCTCTGCTACTTTAATTGGGCTTTCGGCCATATCACACACCATCCAATGGGCTTTTTTGCTTGGACTGAACTTAAAACCGTCTTCTTTATGATGAGTCACTTGGCCAGATTCCATTAAGTCCCCTTTCATCGGGCCATTATCAACGGCATCTACCATCATGCTGCGCTTGACTAGCTGCCAGGTCCAACCGCCCGGTGCGGCACCCAAGTCCACGGCACGCATACCCGCACTCAAACGTTCACCCCATTGGCGCTTAGGTACAAACCAATGCCACGCCTCTTCTAACTTTAATGTAGAACGGCTCGGTGCATCTTTAGGGAATTTCAAATGCAAAATACCATCAGGCCATTTGCATGCGTTATTGGTAAAGTGATAGCCCACGAACGCTTGCTGGTCTTCCATCAGCATGATCATCAAACGCGGAATTTTATGATTACGCTTAGGCGCGAGCTTGCCTTTCTTGCGCAAGGTCGCCGCTAAAGGACCCGTCAAACTCTTACATAAACGACTTAATTCTTTACCGGCATTGGTATCCACATGGATTAACTCCACCTCACCACAATGAGGAATACCCTCAAGATGCTGCATAATGGAGCCCACTCGATCCCCAGAATTTAATTCAATAGCATCGCCACTTAAAAACCACTGACGGGTAAAGATTAATTGGCGAAAGCTGACATGCTCTACCAGTTGCTTTAATTGATGATCTTCTGCAATAAAAGCCACATAGGCTTGGTCAGTTTGAGTTTTACAGTAACCAAAGCACCCTGCCTGTGCGGCCACGTCTTGAATTTCAGCTGCGGTTTCTGCCTCGAACCCTTGTCGACATAGCAGAATAATTTGTGTCATAGCCATTACAGCAACTTCTCTTATATATAGGCTGCGCCTAATTATGAATAACAGCGCTTAATAAAATCAGCGCAAAATGCGATGGTGCGATCTAAATGCTGTTGATGAGTGAACCCACTTTTTACTCTGGGTTTTAAATCGTGATCACCATCTTCTAACCATTCGATATGCAAGCTTTTAGGCAAATCCATTTGACGCACTTCTTCTTGATTACCGAGTGCATCTCGCGTGCCCTGTACGATTGCCATCGGCACTTGCACATCTGGCAAGTGTTCAATACGAAGTTTTTCTGGCTTTCCTTGCGGGTGAAATGGATAACCAAGTGCCATAACGCCTACTAGCTTTTCTAGTTTAGGCGATTGTGCCGCTAATAAGCTGGCCATGCGTCCGCCCATGGATTTTCCAATTAATACGCACGGTCTATTTTGGCTATTCAATACAGCTTCAAATGATTCAAGCAACTCAGGCTGTCGATTCGGCGGGCGTTTCTTTCCTGATTCTCTTCGCTCTTGCATGTAAGGAAACTCAAAACGAATCACTTTGATCCCATTTTGAGCCAATCCCTCTGCCACTGTTTGCATGAAATCACTGTCCATTGGTGCTCCTGCACCATGGGCAAATAGGCAAGTGGGTAAATGCTGTTCCCCATCAATGATTTGCAGCATATTAGCCCCAAAATAAAAAGGCGCTAGTGTAATTGTTCAGCCTACAAATGTCAGTGACTGTATTTTTCAGCACAACAGAATTTCACTGCTAAGCTTATAAACTACTTAATCACTTAGCCTGTATTGCGCAAAAATCGCACAAAATAGCTAACTATTTGTTAACTCTAGAGAAAAGGTTGACGTGTATCATGGCTTTTCGTTGCATTTACACCCGCCTTTCCTGATAATTGCGCCGATTTTTTAACTTGCTGCGAATGGAACTTAATCATGAGCACTGCTACTGAGCATCCAACCTATAACTATAAGGTGGTAAAATACTTTGCCATCATGACTGTGGTCTGGGGTATCGTGGGCATGTCCCTTGGTGTCCTGATTGCCTCTCAACTTGTTTGGCCTGAGCTGAACTTTGAGATCCCGTATCTGACGTTCTCTCGTTTACGTCCGCTACATACTAATGCGGTTATCTTCGCATTCGGCGGTTGCGCCCTTTTTGCTACCTCTTACTACGTGGTACAGCGCACCTGTCAAGCTCGCTTGATTTCAGACTCTTTAGCTATGTTCACCTTCTGGGGTTGGCAGGCCATCATCGTGGCGGCGGCTATCACTCTTCCACTAGGTCTAACGTCTTCTAAAGAATACGCAGAACTAGAATGGCCAATCGATATTGCCATTACGATTGTGTGGATTTGTTATGCCATCGTGTTCTTCGGTACCATCGCTAAGCGTTCTCAGAAGCACATCTATGTAGCTAACTGGTTCTACGGTGCATTCATCATCACCATCGCGGTTCTACACATTTTCAACAGCCTAGCTGTTCCTGTTAGCGCATTTAAGTCTTACTCCATTTACGCAGGCGCCATCGACGCCATGGTTCAATGGTGGTACGGCCATAACGCAGTAGGTTTCTTCTTAACGGCTGGCTTCCTAGGTATCATGTACTACTTCGTACCTAAACAAGCAGGTCGCCCTGTTTATTCTTACCGTCTATCTATTGTTCACTTCTGGGCGTTGATCTCTATCTACGTTTGGGCTGGTGCTCACCACTTGCACTACTCTGCTCTTCCAGACTGGGCTCAATCAGCCGGTATGATCATGTCCTTGATCCTTCTAGCACCTTCTTGGGGTGGTATGATCAACGGTATGATGACGCTTTCTGGTGCTTGGCATAAGCTTCGTACCGACCCTATCTTACGTTTCTTGGTTGTTTCTCTGTCTTTCTACGGTATGTCCACCTTCGAAGGCCCAATGATGGCAATCAAAACTGTAAACGCCTTATCTCACAACACTGACTGGACCGTAGGTCACGTACACTCAGGTGCTCTAGGCTGGGTAGCCATGGTTTCCATCGGTGCGCTTTACAACCTACTACCTGTGGTTCTAGGTCGTAAGCAAGGTGAAATGTACTCAACTAAGCTAATCAATGTTCACTTCTGGTTAGCCACTATCGGTACTGTTCTATACATCGTTGCAATGTGGGTTAACGGTATCATGCAAGGTCTAATGTGGCGTGCAGTTAATGCTGACGGCACTCTAACTTACAGCTTTGTTGAAGCTCTTGAAGCATCTTACCCAGGTTACTTTGTACGTGCTCTTGGTGGTGCAATCTTCCTAAGCGGTATGTTGGTTATGGCGTACAACACTTATAAAACTGTACGCGGCGCCAACGCAGAACAACAAGCTAAGTTAGCGCAAGCATAAGGACGAGAATAAATGAAACACGATATCGTCGAAAAGAACCTACCCCTAATGATCGCGCTGATTGTGATTGCAATCAGCTGGGGGGCATTAGCGGAAATTGTTCCTCTATTCTTCTTGAAAGAAACCACTCAACCTGTTGAAGGCCTAAAGCCTCTTAGCGCGGTTGAACTTGAAGGCCGTGACATCTACATCCGTGAAGGTTGTCACGTATGTCACACGCAAATGATCCGTCCTTTCCGTGCGGAAACTGAGCGTTACGGTCACTACTCTCTAGCGGGTGAGCATGTATATGAACACCCATTCCTATGGGGTTCTAAGCGTACTGGTCCTGACTTGGCACGTGTTGGTCAACGTTACTCTGATGATTGGCACCGCGCTCACTTGTACAACCCACGTGACGTAGTACCTTCTTCAAACATGCCTGCTTTCCCATGGTTGTTTGAACAAAAAGTAGATGGACGTGATACTCCGAAGAAAATGGAAGCTCTGCGCTCTGTAGGTGTGCCTTATACCGATGAGCAAATTGCCAGTGCAAAAGATGAAGCTGACGGTGTTCGTGAAATCGACGCCCTAGTGATCTACTTACAGCAACTAGGCACAGTTCTAACCCAAAAACGGTAGAGTTATGGATATTAATGACGTTCGCGGTTTAGGTACTATTTTCGCTTTAATCGCTTTTTTAGGCATCATTGCTTGGGCTTACAGCTCATCTCGTAAGAGCCGCTTTGAGGATGACGCCGATATGATTTTTAAAGACGAACAAATCGCGCAACGTACAGCAGACGCGGAGAGAGAGAAAAATGACTGAATTAAGCACTTTTTGGCACGTATGGGTAAGTGCCATTGTGATTGGCTCCATGATCGCTTGTGGCGCCTTGATCATCTTGACCAAAAAAGGTCAAAAATTTGATGAAGAGACTGATCAAACTACGGGTCACTCTTTTGATGGTATCGATGAATTGGACAACCCACTTCCTAAGTGGTGGATGTACTTCTTCTGGTCAACCATCGTATTTGGTTTCGGCTACATCCTAATTTACGGTGTAGGCGACTGGAAAGGCTTCGGTAACTGGAGTTCTTACGGTCAATGGGAATCTGAAGTCGCTAAAGCTGAAGAAAAATATCAGCCTTACTACGACAAGTTGACTTCCATGAGCATCGAAGAGCTAGCAAAAGACGAAGAAGCTTTGGCTACTGGTCAACGTATCTTCGCTTCTAACTGTTCAGTGTGCCACGGCCCGACTGCTTCTGGTTCTGAAGGATTCCCTAACCTAACCGATAACGATTGGTTGTACGGCGGCTCACCTGCAGCGATTAAGCAAACCATTCTTGCTGGTCGTAATGGCGCCATGCCTGCCAACGGTCTGAAACCAGATATGACTGACGAACAACGTAAAGATGTTGTTGCACACGTTTTATCTCTTTCTGGACGTGAAGGTGCTGGCGATGCCACTAAAGGTAAAGCCCTGTTCGCTCAAGCTTGTGCAGCGTGTCACGGTGCAGATGGTTCTGGTAACCAAGCAGTTGGTGCACCTAACCTAACCGACAACATCTGGTTGTACGGCGGTAGCGAAGCCAAAATTGAATTCACAGTTCGTCACGGTCGTGCGGCTCGCATGCCTGCTTGGAACGAAATTCTTGGTGAAGACAAAGTACACGTAGTTTCTGCTTACGTTTACTCTCTATCTCAAGACCAAGAGTAATTGAGCTAGCTCAATAAACTCAAAGAAAGCGGCTATATGCCGCTTTTTTTATTTTTATTAGTAATGCCTAATGTTTTAAACTGAACACAAATTTAAATACAGAAGTTTGTCTAGGCATATTCGAAATGATGGCCCCAACATTTTCGCCATTGATTAACTGCCTCTAAACTATAAAAACCATAACAATGTTTGGCGTGACACTTCTTACAATCTAAGGTGGTCTGTATGAGTGAAGAAATCCCGGTTAAAGATGTCACTCCCGTCAATATCCATGAGAAATACGAAGGTGTTGCTGCCAAGGTCAACGGCAAACTTTATGTCCGTGCTATCAACGGCTTCTTCAATAAGCTAAGAACCTTCTCATTGTGGGGTTTGATGCTGGCCTACTTCATTACTCCTTGGATCAACATTAACGGCTCACAGGCGGTTTGGTTTGATCTTCCGAGTCGTCAGTTCCACATCTGGGGGCTCACCTTCTGGCCACAAGACTTCATCTTGCTGTCTTGGCTGCTCATCATCTGCGCGTTTGGTTTGTTCACCATTACCACTTTAGCTGGCCGAATTTGGTGCGGTTATACCTGCCCGCAAACCGTATGGACCTTCATCTTCATGTGGGTGGAAGAAAAAATTGAAGGCAACCGTAATCAACGGATGAAGTTAGATAAAGCCCCACTAACGGGCTCTAAGTTTTTCAAAAAAGCCACAAAACACAGCATTTGGCTGGTGATCTCAGTGGCAACGGGTATCGCATTTGTAGGTTACTTCTACCCTATTCGCGAACTTGTACCTGACCTAATCACTTTTAGCATTGAAAACCACTGGGCCAGTTTCTGGTTGTTGTTCTTCACGCTTGCCACTTACGGCAATGCCGGCTGGTTACGAGAAATGGTATGCACACACATGTGTCCCTATGCTCGCTTCCAGGCGGTTATGTTTGACCAAGACACCTTGATTGTGTCTTACGATGAACGTCGTGGTGAGCGCGGTAGCGGCCGTGGTACCCGTAAAAAAGGCATCGATCCTGTTGAGGCTAACATAGGCGACTGCGTAGATTGCAGCATGTGTGTACAGGTATGCCCAACCGGCATCGATATTCGTGACGGGCTTCAGTACCAATGCATCAGTTGCGCATTATGCATCGATGCTTGTGACGAGATCATGGATAAAATGAACTATCCCAAAGGCTTGATTCGATACACCAACGAACACGCCTTGAAAGGTAATAAAGTACATATCCTGCGACCAAAACTCGTCGGCTATGCCAGTGCTTTAATTCTAATGATGGGCGTTTTCGTTTATTCCATTTTTGATCGCTCCCCCATGGAATTGGATGTCATCCGAGATCGCGGCGCTCTTTACACCAACAGCAGTGATGGCCGCCTTCAAAACAGCTATTTTGCCAAAATCATGAACATGTCCTCAGAGGAGCATGTTTTCACTATCAAGGTAGAAGGCTTACCGGGTTCAGAATTAAGTGGCAAAACTAAGATTCACCTAATGCCTGGCGATGTGGGTTCCATGCCACTCAACCTAAAAGCCGTGCCATGGGAGCTAAAACAATCCCGCACGGATATTCGCTTTATTGCGGTTAGGGACGATGGATTAACCGTAGAGGAAGAAAACCGCTTTATCGGCCCTGCTGGTCGATAATTTCAGGAACCTCTGGCAAATAGTCCGCTCTAAGCATCCCTTAAACCTTGTTCGGCGCCTATGTAGTGATACACTGGCGCCCTTATTTTCATAAGCAGTAATCATCATGACCCACTCTCAACGCCCTTGGTACAAAGAGCCCTATGTCTGGATGTTAATTGGCATTCCATTAAGTTCAGTTATTGTCGGCATCTTCTTCATTACCATCTCCGTTCAAAACAAAGACACTTTGGTTCGAGATAATTACTACAAAGATGGCTTAGCTTATAACTCAGAATTGCAGTGGGATAAAAAAGCAAAACAGCTTGATGTTCGCTTTGAGATACTCATTGAAGACAATGAAATGCACATGAAATTAATGAACTCTCGCCAGGCTGCCCCGGCAACATTAAAAGTGAGTCTTGGCCACCCTACGATTCCAGAGAAAGACCGTGAATCACATCTACAACTTAAACAAGATAACGCCTACATTGGTTTCATCGACACATTAGAAAACGGTCGTTATTACCTTTTGATTGAATGTGCAGAACAACAATGGCGAATCCGCAAAGACATTTGGATTAAAAACGGTATTCCATCGGCCATTTAACGTATGAAAGATTGCTACCACTGCGGGCAGGTCATTCCTGCTGGCGTTGAGCTTAACGCAACCATATTTGGGGAAAGCCGCTCCATGTGTTGCATTGGCTGTCAAACCGTCGCCAATGCCATTGTGGCCAGTGGTAGCGAAAACTTTTACGAATATCGATCCGATAAAAATACTACGCCGGATTTCACACTCGATAACCTCCCGACACATGTACAACAAGAATTAACCTTGTTTGACAACCCAGATGTTCTTGGTGAAATCGCCGAGCAAAACAATGATCAATATGACACCATTTTGATTATCGAAGGTATTACCTGTGCTGCCTGCGCTTGGTTAATTGAAAAACAATTGCAACAGCTTCCCGGAGTAATATCCGCGCAATTAAATCTCAGTCAGCACAAACTATATGTAACTTGGCAACAAGACCTGTGTCCGCTAAGCCAAATTATTTCTCGTATTTACGCATTAGGCTTTAAAGCGCAGCCCTATACGCCTGATGCCGCTCAACAACAATTACAAGCCGAACAAAAGCAATCCATCCAACGCTTAGTATTAGCTGCTTTGGGTACGATGCAAGCCATGATGTTTGCAGTGCCGTTATACGTCGGAGCATGGAGCGGAATTTTATTGCAATACGAAACCTATTTTCGTTTTGCAGGTTTAGCCATAACGACACCGGTTATTTTGTACAGCGCCCGTCCATTCTTTAAAGCATTCTGGCGCGATTTAAAAACCCGTCACCTAACCATGGATGTACCTGTTTCCATCGCCATTGGCGGTGCCTATCTTGCCAGTGTCTATTCCACTTTCACCCATGGGGATGAAGTGTATTTTGACAGCGTATGTATGTTTACTTTCTTCTTATTGGTTGGGCGCTTTTTAGAAGCGCGCGCCCGTTTACGCAATGGTGAAGCGGGAAATGAATTACACAATCTAATGCCAAGAGCCACGGTTAAAATTCTACCCAATGGCGATGAAGCCTTACTGCCCATCACTCAAATCAACGTTGGTGACTGCATTCGTATTTTGCCCGGCAGCACAATCGCCGCTGATGGCGAGATTGTTAAAGGACAAACCAGCGTCGATGAATCTATCATCACGGGTGAATTCATTCCTGTGAGCAAACACGAAGGCAATCAGGTGATTGCTGGCAGTTTAAATGTAGAAAACCCCATCGATATACGAGTGACGGCATTAGGAAAAGACACGCAGCTCTCAACAATTATGTCCTTGCTGGATCGTGCAGCCCAAGACAAGCCTCACATAGCGCAATTGGCCGATGTATTGGCACAATACTTTGTGGCAGGCGTACTGATTATGTCGGTTTTAGTATTTAGCATATGGTGGTTTGTCGACAGTGATCGCGCATTCTGGATCACCCTATCTGTGTTAGTCGCCACATGTCCGTGCGCACTATCATTAGCCACACCAACGGCACTCACCGCAGCCACCACCGCACTGAGACGCAATGGCGTACTGATTACTCGAGGCCATGTCCTCGAAACCCTAAGAAAAAGCCGTCGCATTATTTTTGATAAAACCGGCACCCTAACCTTGGGGCAATTAACCATAGAAGACACCCAAGTGGTGACACCTACCGAGATTGACCCTAAAGTGCTCGCCGCCAGCCTTGAGCAATATAGCCAACACCCCATTGCCCATGCATTTCATCACGAAAATCCGTTGCCGGTTGAGCACATGCAAAACCATCCTGGCAGTGGTGTCAGCGGCGAGATTAAAGGCCGTGCCTATAAAATAGGAACCGCCTCATTTATCCGCCAAGATTTAACCCCACCGGATAATCGCCACTGGATTGCACTAGCAGAAAATACTCAAGTACTTGCTTGGTTTTTATTAAGTGATGAAATCCGCCCACACGCAGCCAAAGCCGTACAACAACTCAATCAGCTAGGCCTTGAAACCGAGATGCTGAGCGGTGATCAAAGCATTCACGTGGAGCAGGTGGCAAAGAATTTAAACATCCAGACATTCAATGGAGGTGTGAGCCCACAAGGCAAATTAGAGCACCTTGCTAAACTACCAAAAGATGAGCTTTCAATCATGGTGGGTGACGGTATCAATGATGTACCAGTATTAGCTCAAGCCCCGGTTTCCATCGCCATCGGCAGTGCCAGTGACCTGGCAAAAACCCATGCTGATGTAATTTTAATCAGCAATCAATTGACTCGTTTGCCACAATTAGTGAAACAAGCGCGAAAAACTGCACGCATTATTAAACAAAATTTATTTTGGGCGTTGTTGTACAATAGCAGCGTTTTACCGTTAGCCGCTGTAGGGTTGATACCGCCTTACATGGCCGCAATTGGTATGTCGGCCAGCTCACTGGTTGTGGTATTTAACGCTTTACGCTTGAGTAAATTGCCCAAATAACCGAGGTTTCGATGGATATTATTTTTATTACCGTACCCGTGACGTTGCTTTTCATTGCCTCTGGTGTGGCTATTTTTTTCTGGGCAAACAAAGGCGGACAATTTGATGATCTTGATAGCCCTGCCCATCGCATCTTGTTTGATGATGACATCGAACAAAGCAACAACGCTGATGACGCACAAGAAGAGAAAGCTGAGACTAAAGATTCCAACCCATGATTGAGCCCCTCTCCTATTTAACGGCTTTTTTGTTAGGACTTTTTGGCAGTATTCATTGCATGGGAATGTGTGGTGGCATTGTCGGCGCTCTCGCCCTTAACACACAACACCCTAGACCCTTCAGCTTGCAATTGGGCTACCACCTAGGTCGAATCACCACATATGGATTAATCGGTCTATTGGCCGGTTTTATCGGCTTATGGTTGGCTTCCACCCATGAGTGGGCAGGATTAATCATGCGTACGCTCTCAGGCGTGCTGTTAGTGCTCATGGGGCTTTATGTATTAGGTACCACCTCTGCATTAATTTGGTTAGAAAAGATTGGCGCTTACTTGTGGAAGTGGGTTCAACCTTTTTCAAAACATGTTTTACCCACTCGCACCTTTGGGCAATCCGTCACGCTAGGATTGATCTGGGGACTATTACCCTGTGGTCTGGTTTACAGTACGCTGAGCTGGGCCTTAGTGTCCGCCAATCCCATCCAAAGCAGTACCTTGATGATGGTATTTGGTTTAGGGAATCTACCCGCTTTATTAAGCCTTGCAGCCTTTACCACACAACTAAACCAGTTTAAGCGCCACTGGTTAGTGCGCATGATATTAGCTGGGTGCATCATTGCATTTGGGTTATGGACCGCCATTGCCCCTTGGTTCGCACAATAATTGGGCTTTGCCTTGACATAAAACCCAGTATTTATCAGTATCTACCGCTTAAATTATCCAGAGCATCGAACACCTTATGCCTGGTTGCTAGGAGATTTCCATGTCCAAGGACACCCAACCGGTTCCGTTTTTAGCTACCTCTAAAAATTCGCAAACTCACTGCAGCACATGCAGCTTGAGTTCATTGTGCCTACCAATTGCATTAGAAAAAGCCGATCTAGACACCCTAGACAGCATGATTAAGCGTGGTCGACCGATTCAGAAAGGTGAGTTGCTGTTTAAACAAGGAGATGCCTTTAACGCCATTTTCGCGATTCGTACCGGTGCCATTAAAACCTATACCGTAGCCGCCAGTGGTGAAGAGCAAATAACCGGCTTTCACCTCGCCAGTGAATTAGTGGGCTTATCCGGTTACTCCCAAGAGACCTATCCTCTGTCAGCGAAAGCCCTTGAAACCACAACCGTCTGCGAACTCCCCCTAGATCAACTAGAAGCCATGTGCGATGAGATTCCAGGTTTACGCAAACAAATCATGCGCAATATGAGCGGTGAGATCCGTCAAGACCAACAAATGATGCTGCAACTCTCTAAAAAAAGCGCAGATGAACGCATGGCTTACTTCTTACTGGATTTAAGCAGCCGTTTTGAGCGCCGTGGTTTTTCCGCCAAGGCGTTCCGTTTAGCCATGTCTCGCGTGGACATCAGTAACTACCTAGGTCTCGCCGTTGAAACTGTCAGCCGCATTCTGACTCGCTTCCAAAAACAAGAGTTGATTGCCACTCAGAGTAAGGAGATCACCTTGCTTAATTTGCCTGAGCTAAACGCCTTAGCCGGCCACCCTGACGCTCAACCTACCTGTCAGCAACACCCAAACTAAGTCTTTGAACAAAAAGCAAAAAATAAATTGCAAGTTATTTTTTGCTTTTTTTCCATTTGCATCTAGGGTTTAACTAACTTTGATGGGTTTCCATCATCTCATTCACTTTGGATGCAAGGACAAACCATGGGACTGTGCCCTGACGAATTAAGGCACTTGGTTATTCGCCCGACTTTGGAGTATTTAGGTCAATATTCACTCGCTGCAGAGTCTCTATTAATGGGGACAGCCGCTGTCGAATCGGCCATGGGCTATGAACTCAAGCAACAACAAGGCCGTGGGCTTGGGGTGTATCACATCACTCCACGAAGCCACCAGCTGCTATGGGACCAATATCTGGCAAAACACCCTGATTTAGCCAGCAAGGTACGTGGGCTGGCCAGTCAACATGAATTCTTAGCCAACCCACATTCTGAGTTAACTACTAACCTGCGCTACGCCACCGCCATCGCTTGGTTGCTGTATGCCCGCAAAGGTAAATCCTTACCCGATGCTAAGGATGTCACCGCCATGGCTAAATTCTGGCACCGCCACTTTCATAGCCGTCCGCAAGCGGGTGTCGATACCTTTATCGATCGTTATCAGGCACTAAAACACGCCAATCACCTTGCCGCTTAAACGATATCAATTGTGACAATGTAACTCTGTTTTTGCATAGGCAAGCACCCATGATTTAGGCTAAAATCCGCGCCCTAAGCAGGTTATAGGTTGTATCATGGTCCAATTCGTCGATGCCAGTGCGCAAACAGCACCAGAGACAGACAAAAAGCAAAAGACTGAGTTTAATAAACTACAAAAACGCTTACGTCGTGAAGTGGGCCGTGCCATCGCTGATTTCAATATGATTGAAGAAGGTGATCGCATTATGGTGTGCTTATCAGGCGGTAAAGACAGCTACACCTTGCTGGACCTTCTTATCAGCTTACAAAAAAGCGCACCGGTGAAATTTGAGCTAGTGGCCGTAAACCTTGACCAGAAACAACCTGGCTTCCCTGAGCACATCTTACCCAGTTACTTAGATACTCTTGATATCGAGTACTACATCGTTAACCGTGACACTTATTCTGTTGTTAAGGAAAAAGTGCCGGAAGGTCGCACCACCTGCGGACTTTGCTCCCGTTTACGCCGCGGTACACTTTACAGTTTCGCTGAAGACATCGGTTGTACCAAAGTGGCATTAGGCCATCACCGTGACGACATCGTTGAAACCTTGTTCTTGAATTTATTCCACGGTGCGCGTTTTGCCGCCATGCCGCCTAAATTATTAAGCGATGATAAGCGTAATATCGTAATTCGTCCGCTAGCCTACTGCAAAGAAAGTGACATCAGTGAGTTTGCCCAAGCTAAAAATTACCCGATTATTCCGTGTAATTTATGCGGCAGCCAAGAAAATTTACAACGACAAAATATCAAAGCCATGCTAGCTCAATGGGAAAAAGAAAGCCCAGGTCGAGTTCAGCAAGTATTTAACGCACTGCAAAATATCGCACCGTCACAACTAGCGGACACCCAGCTATTTGATTTCGAGAATTTAGCCATCGATCGCAGTGCCGAGAAAGAAGCTTATGAACACGCAGAAGCTCAAGTGGTTGAAGGGGTGGGTGAATTTGCGCAAATGCCTCCAAGATTAAAACCCGCCAATCTGATCGATGCCATCAACATCATCAGCGAGCTTGAGAGCAAATAACGCTTTTACCACAATATAGCGTTACTCTAATTGACAGTTGTAAATCCCAACGTCTTCCACTTGGATAATCGCCCGAGAGGAAGACTTATCATGAAGATTCTCTAATCCCAGTACAATTTGACGGCGATGACCAATGGTTTCTCGGCGTATAAAGTCTACCTGAAACCGCCCTTCCTGCTGTATTTCTTTCACCGCAATTGTACTTTTAATCAGTTCTGGGCCTTTTTCATTCCATTGCACCCATTGCAAAAAAACCTCATCTTGCTTTTGAGTTCGGGTGATGACTAAACGGATTTGCCCACCACGACTGCCCTTCTTCCAATTTCCCATGCCTTTTACATCATAAATGAACGGGCTTAATTTATAGACATCGTTGATAGTTACACTTTCGCCTTTAGCGAACGTATTTAAACTTAGGAGTAAGCCGATAAGCAGAAAAAGAATACGCATTAAAAATCCCTCTCATATCCTTTTAGTCTAGATCAAACTACTGATGCTGCTATGGGAAGCTTTGAGGGACAAAATAATTAATCTTGATTGTAGCGAATGGCGTTGACGTACCAAGTTTGCACGCCTGATGGTGTTTTAACCTCAACATCCTCCCCAACTTCTTTTCCCAGCAGCGCTCTTGCCATAGGGCTGTCAATTGAGATATTGGGTGTATCGCCATAAATCTCTTCGGGGCCAACAATTCTAAACGCTTTTTCATCCCCGTCGTCGTTTTCAATCTCCACATATGCGCCAAAATACACCTTGCCTTCTTGCTGGGGTGAATAGGCCACTACTTGAAGAGTTTCGATGCATTTACTGAGATAGCGTACTCGACTGTCTATTTGTCGTAAAATCCGTTTATTTTCTTTGTAGTCGGCGTTTTCCGAACGATCTCCCAAACTCGCAGCCCAGGTGACCTTTTGCGTGATCTCCGGACGATACACTCTCCACAAATGATCCAACTCTGCTTTAAGGGCGGCATAGCCTTGTTCGGTAATTAATTTTGTTTTCACTCAGATACTCTAATCATTCATTAAGCAAAGGCTATTGCTAACCCCAAACCGACACATAACAGCAAACTCATCATCAAATGGATTTTTGCAGCATCAAATCTCACTTCATCCAAGCTGGCTTCGTCACATTTACGAGCCGCAAAAAGTTTACGTATTTGGATAATGACCAACCCCAAACCCAATAAAGGGAGCAGTAACCAATAATCCACTAAAAGTACTAAGCATATGAGCATCATGATTGCAGAGGCATAATATCCAACCTGCAACCATCGCGCCCCCTGGAAACCAAGAATTCCAGCTAATGTTTTTGCCCCTCGCGCACTATCTATATTGATATCATTGATATTGTTTGCATTTAAAATCGTACATGAAAGCAAACCAAAAAAGAGGCCCAACGCCATGATTTCTTGAGTCAATAAATTACTGGCAACCAACGACACCCCTGCGGTTAATACTGGTCCACACAACAGGAAAACCAATACATCACCCATAGCTCGGTATTTAAAATGAAACGGCTTGCCTGAGTAGCCTAAAACACCTAAGCCAGCTAGAAACGCACAAATCAATACATATTGGGGTGCTTTTACAATAGCCGGAATTGCGAGCACACAGGCCAGTAATAGGCTTGACCACGCCCCTTTACTGACTTGCTTGGCTGTCAGCCATCCCGATTGAATCATACCCGCACCACCAAGCGTATTAGGCAAATCAATTAAGCGCGTATAATCTGCTACATCATTAAATAAATTCACACTGATTTGCAGCAACAGCATGGCGATTAATGCTGGGATGATCACAACGTTATCTATGCTATATCCCAATACAACACACAATAATAAAGTAGCAAGCGCAGGCATTAAGGTTGCTGTTAAGCTAATAGCTCGCGTCGCCTTAAACCAAACGTAAACTTTTGAAGGACTTGGCACATTAGGTTTGATAAATGTCACCACATTTCCCTGCACAGCAGACGCCACCCAGCCCCTATCTTGTTGGTAGTTCCCTTCTGATAGTAATTGTGAAAAATCATTTGACGACTTTTCAATTTCTAACAATGGCTTATTCATCCTTAATCTATCCCTTCATATCAACTACACTGACTGTATGCCATATTGAACGATTCTACTATGTTTCCATTTGACCTAAGCCAAGCAATTGAAAACTATATTTTAGAAAATACAAGCTGCAAAGAGTTTGAGATTATTCAGTACCTGCAAGCAAATACATTACTGCCTAAAAATTGCTTGGCACAACCACTCTCTTTGTTTCGCAGTCATTTTCTTGTGTTTAATGCCTTGTATCGACTACAAATAAAACTCCATTTAGAGCAACGTTACGCCCTTTCTATTTCGCCGCTAGAAATACGTTTAGAGCCGTTTAAAGACTCCTCAATGGATAGCGAAACCGAAAAGAATATGGCCTTTTTTGACGAAATCAGTTTATTTTATTTGGACATTAAACATTTAAATCAAACCGATGAATCCGATGTTAACACCTTGCTTGACCACTTTTGGCAGCATTATTTTAATAACGACCAAAAACAAAATGCTCTGCAAGTTCTTGGTTTAAGCGATCCCGTTGACTTTAAGCAGATTAAACAGCAGTATCGTCGCCTTGCCATGCAGCATCACCCAGATCGTGGCGGTGATAGCGATAAACTTATTGAAATACATCAGGCCATGCAATGTCTTCAACACTATTATCCATCATCTGCTTAATTACAGTTTTTGCATTATCGCATTACAGCTATGCAAATAATGACGCCATAAACGAAGACCCTCGCCTTCAACAAGCGATTATTTTGCAATATCACCATGTCAGCAATACCACTCCAAGTAACACCAGTATTTCACCTGAGCAATTTGCTGAACACCTACAGTTAATCAATGACATGGAGTTTGATGTAAAACCATTAAGCTATGTCATGGATCACATTAAAAGCGGCACACCATTCCCACAAAAAACCCTCGCGATTACCTTTGATGATGGCTACGACTCTATCTATGAAAACGCCTATCCATTACTAAAAGCAAAGCAATGGCCATTCACCATTTTCATTAGCCCCAAAGCCATTCAACATAACCATGGCAGCACCATGACTTGGGAGCAACTTACTGAAATGAGCCAAAATCAGGTCACCATCGCCAATCACAGTTGGGAACATTTGCATTTATTAGAGCGCCTCACGAACGAAACCACTGACGATTGGAAGAAACGCATTACACAAGACATCAATAAAGCCCAAGCCAAATTAGAAAAAGAGCTTAAACAAGCGCCTTTGTTATTTGCTTATCCTTACGGTGAATTTGATGAAGAATTAAAAACCATTTTAAAAAATCATGATTACATCGCATTCGGACAACAATCTGGACCGGTTCACTTCAGCAGTGACTTACAAGCATTACCACGCTTCCCCGCCTCTGGTATCTATGCCAACCTCAAGACACTTACAACCAAATTAAACTCACTTGCTTTTTCTGTGAATTCCATTGAACCCAAAGCCATGATTCGATCTTCAATGGATAACTCCCCAATACTAAAACTGAGTGCCAAAGCTCACGGTGTTCGTTTTCAGCAAAGCCAATGTTTTTATGCAGGCAACCCAATTCCAACCAGATCAAACAAGCAAAACGATATGGTGACGATTGAGACTCAATATGAAGGGAAATTAACCGCAGGCCGTAGTCGCTATAATTGCACGGCCCCTTCCAGCTTGGTTAATGGATATTACTGGTTTTCAATGCCATTTATTACATTGAATGAAGAGAAAAACTGGATCGATTAATCCGATCCTGGTGTGATATGAGCCTTAAGCTCATCCAAACTTGGCTGCGTCTGCATATAAGCTTGGGTGCATTCTTTTATATAGGATGCCAATAAATGGGTCGCTGGACCCGCTATGGATTTATTGGCATACACCAAATATAAGCTGCCTAACTTTTGATAATCTTCATCCAAGTCTAACGGAAGAAGCTGCCCGTTTTTGATATAACCACAAGCTTCATGGACAGGAATCCAAGAAAAGCCTAAACCTTCCAACACCAACTGTCTTGCACTTTCTAAGCTGGTGACCGTCCAACGCAGGTCTGATCCAAGCCAGCCAGAGTCTCTATTTTGTTTTACACCAGAGTCTTTAATGACCACATGTAAGTGCTGGCCTAAATCTAAACTGGTAACCTTACGACCAAGCTGATGCAATGCATGATCTGGATGTGCCACGGCAATAAAATCAATGGTCATTAATTTCTCACCCATAAAACCCGGTGGTACCCAAGGTGTAATAGAAAGATCGACCTTTTTTTCCAATAAAACTTCCGCCGCGCCAGAGAGGACCTCTTCGCGCAATAGCATCTTGCATCCGCGACTTTCAGGAAAAAACTGCTTAAACGCTTTAATTAGAATCGATTTAGGGAAAATCGCATCAAAACCTAATGCCACCTGTGCTTCCCAGCCTTGCTCCAGACTAGCCGCCACTTGTTCGATCTCAATCGCATGATCAATAAGATGGCGAGAACGCTGTAATAATGCCTCTCCTGCTGGCGTTAATACCGCTTTACGCCCCTCAATATGCAAAAGCTCCATACCCAATTGCTCTTGCAATTTGCTCACGGTGTAGCTAATGGAAGATTGGCTTTTATGCAGGGCTTCAGCGGCTTGAGCATAACCGCCATGGTCTACTACCGCCTGTAAAGTACGCCACTGTTCTAATGTTACTCTTGGTCCACGCATGGGATTTCAATCTGCTAAAGTCTGATATAATGCAGCATAAATCAGTCTATGAGTTAATTACAAGCGACCCCACTATGACCACAGCCGCCGCACTAAATGAAGATCAATTAGAAACTCTCGCTTTATTCCTTGAAGATCAGGCTGAAGAAGCCGACGGACTCGACTTTTTCTCACTTCATGGCCTATTAACCGCCAACGCTATTACCCCAAATCCTCTTAAGTTAGATGAATTATTTGCCCTGATTTTTAATGGTGCGCCTAAGTGGGAATCTGATGCACAACAAGCTGAAATCACCCAGTTAGTACAACTTCTTCAAAAAGAAATCATTGAACTTGTGGAATCCGGTCAAACCTTCCCTGTTCCATGTGACCTAAACGTTGAGGGAGATGAAGACGGAGAAGCAGCGCCATTAGAAAATTGGTCTGTGGGCTTTATGCTACTTACTCTAGAGCAACAAGACGCTTGGTATGGTAAGCACGAAGAAAACGCGGCCGAGCTATTATTTCCGATTCTTTACGCCTCTGGTTTAAATGCAGAAGATGAAGCGTTTGCCGACATTGATGAAGATGAAAATCTTAGCTTACAGGTATGCGCAAGCATTCCGGAAAACGTCATTGACCTATTCTTGCTTTACCATGGAGACGACAACTAGTCATCCAATTGCACTGTGCGATTCACTGGAAAGTCTATCTGCACAGTGCTGCCATTATTAAAATACTCTGTCGATTTACAGACACGATGAATTAACGATACACCACGACCAAATGAATCTTCACGGGCCCCAGCCATCATTTTCTTCACATCAAAACCCTGGCCTGAATCTTCAACCCGAACCCGCAAAACCAATTCAGATTCGTCATCATAAATAAGCTGACAATGAATTTTCATATAACCAGACTGTAAATTTTGCAGCCTTTCTTGGCGTTGCTCGTAATACTGCATGAATCCATCCTCACTGCGCTTTAATTCCGAGGACAACTCTAAGATACCGTGCTCTAACGCATTGCTGAATAATTCCGCCATCAGCAATCCAATGATGTCTTTATTAGGTCTCAATAAAGTTTGCGCGCCAAGCACAGACATCAGTTCATCTACTGGGTTGGCTCTTTGTAGATCTTCGACCCCTAGGTCAAAGCCCATATGCCACAGCACACCTTGATACTGACTTGATGGCAAGCTGTCTTTTCCATTGATTTGAACAAGGCCAGCACTCACCTCAACAAAGGTAATATCATCATGTTGCTCTGCCCCTTGAGTAAATTCCTCCAAGCCGGCCAGCAATGTTTTCATTGGGTCTTGAGCACCGTCTTTAAAAACACCTAACAGACCTGACTCGGTAAAGAATTCCCCTTTGGGGTTTTCCGCCTCAATGATGCCATCAGTAAATAAAATGATTCGCTCACCAGGCTTTAAACTTTTCACTTCAAAGCCCTTGTTAAATTTCTCAGTCTTTTCAATACCTAAAGGCATATTTCTGGATTTAACAGGCTCTTTCACAGTACCATCAGCATTGAGAATATATCCGTCGGGTAAACCGCCTATCCACAACTGAACGCTATCGCCCTGATGATTTAATTCCAAAATCGATGCACAACAGAACATATAATCGGGCAACATAGTTAGTAACATTCTATTAAACTCATCTGCCATCTCCCCCACACTTAGATGGCGTTTTACAAGCTGATCAAAGCTATTGGCGATAGGTAAAGTCCCAATCGAAGCCCCTAAACCGTGCCCGGTAAAATCCCCTAGAAAAACATATAACCCACCACTAGGACTAGGCGCAGATAAAAGTAAATCACCATTGAAAGAGGATGCAGGAGCAATATAACTGCGCAAATTACTGCAATCGCTTAAGTTATGCTCCATTGCCTTGTTAAATATATGAGAAACTATATTTTTTTCACGTTGCCAACGGCTGTTGTGCAAGGTGAGCTCTTTATTATTTTCATTGATTTGCTGAGTTAATTCACGAATGCGTAAATGCGCGCGAATTTTAGCCCTTAAAACGGCCTCATTGTATGGCTTTGATAGGAAATCATCACCACCCGACTCTAAACACTCGCTAAGTGCCTTATCGTCATCCAGAGCGGTTAAAAAGATGATCGGAACATGATTACCATCAGAAGAGATTGATTTAATTTTTTTAGCCGCTTGCAAACCATCCATCACCGGCATCATCACATCCATCAAAATGAAATCAATGGCATGCTCTTGAAATAGATTAACCGCTTCCAAACCATCTTTGGCTTCTATGACTTCGTGACCATCATCTTCTAACAGCCATACAAGAATGGCACGGTTGGTCGCCTGATCATCAACGACTAAAACCTGCATGGCTAAACAAACTTAAATTTACGGTCGAAATGAGCAATGGTGAAAATTTTCATGAGATTGGGCTGGCAATTAATGATTTCAATGGCGCGATCTTCACTGCCAAGGTGGTTCTTCATATTTAACAGCATGCCTAAGGCTGAACTATCAATATACTCCGTACCGGCGAGATTGATAACAAATTTACCACTGCCGGCATCCTTGTCGGAATAAGCATCTCGAAACTCCTGCAGTATATTAAAGTCGAAGCGACCATTAATAGTAATGACAGTTGTTGAACCTTCTTGCGAAACATCCACATTGGCCATAATGACATCCTTTATCTTATTACTCTTTCCAGAATAGTTGCTCTATTGGTATTTTGCAGAGACTAGTGATAGATTTTTGCCATAATTCAATTCAAATTGCCACAGTTGCTTAGATTCATGGAAAATCCACCACAAAAACGACCTCAAATAGTCTCTTGGCTATTAATCTCCATTGGTTGGCTCAGTGTCTGTTTAGGGGTTTTAGGGATATTCCTGCCATTGTTACCGACCACGCCATTTCTGCTTTTAGCAGCTGCCTGCTTTGTCCGCTCAAGTCCTAGGTTCTATCAATGGCTGGTGGAACACCCTAAATTAGGCGGTTACATACTGCATTATTTAAACGGAGAAGGGCTGCCTATAAAGGCAAAGGTCATTACAATTTTGATGATTGGCGCCACCATGAGTCTTTCTGCGTGGCTAGTAGTCCCAAATATTTGGGGAAAGGTGACGTTATTAATCATTGGAGTAAGCGTCAGCATTTACATCTGGCGCTTACCTACTCTAGAGCGCCGTTAGCGCAACCATACTTCAACACGGCGGTTTTTAACTCGTGAAGCCCCTTCGAATGATGCCACAGGATTAAAGTCGCCATATCCCGTGGTTTCTTGCGGATAAATACCCAAACGAGCCAGCTCTCGACGTACCGCCATGGCGCGTAATTTCGAAAGTAACTTCGAGCGGTGTTCATTCTTTCGCTTGTCACCAAACCCAATAAGAAGCACATCACCAGAGCCACCTTGTTGACGAATAAAGTAAGCCAAACGTTGGATGTCTTTTAATGCTTTATTGTCGAGCTTGGCACTGCCCTCTTGGAAACGAAAATTTACACTCAGACGCTTGGCCCCTTTCACCATATTTAGGTAATCCTCAGGCAAATCATCCGACAAGCCCATATTCATGGACTCTACATTTTGAGAAATGAAACCTTGTTGACGGACAATGGACTGCCCTTTAATTCCCTGCGCAAATTCAACAAACTCTTTCACGTATGGGTTCGAGCTTTGACTTTGAGTATAAAAAAACAATCGACGAGACAGCGCATAATCTTCTGTAGCAACTGTTAATTGAGTAGGCTTAAACGCTTGTGTTGGACCATCACTAATAGCAAGTAGCTTACTCTTGCCGACAAACGCCATACCAATAAAACCAATTCCGCCTTGGCTATTCAAAACATGGTTAACTAAATCTTCACTGGATTCAAAACGCTGTGCCGACTCACTTAAACTAAAGCGCTTGCCTAACACCATGTTTTTGAAACTATCCCAGGTACCCGAGTTTTCATCACGAGCATATAAAGAGATTGGCAAGTCAGTACCGCCCACTTGAGACCAATTATTCACCTGGCCAGAGTAAATTAGACCTAACTGCTCTTTGCTTAATCGATCAATTCCATTCTTAGGGTTAACGACAATGGCCAAACCATCAATCCCTAAAACATGCTCGGAATCAGGCGATTGAAGATTAGTAAAAGCCGCGGCCGCTGAAATTTCCTTGGCTTTTGCTGGACGAGACGATGCCCAAATTTGCGCATCACCATTCATTAAACGTTTAAAACCAGTACTGGAACCATGAGCCGCAATACTCACTTGAACCGTCTTGCCTTCATTAACTAAATCCCCTTTCACCACTTTTTCATTTGCACGACCTGTAGATTGCACGCGCAGATTTTTAATACCTTTCGCTTTTAAATAATCCATGACTAAATTAGGTGCCAAGCTTTCACCCACCGTGTTGGAGCCGTGAATAGAAAATAACTCGACTACGGAATCGCTAGAGCTTAGCTCTGATAATTCTTTGGGCTGTGCTTGAATCGAAGATAATGCTTCAGACCAGCGACTTTCCTGCTCAGCGGAAATAGAAGCGTGAGATATAAAAGAAAAGAGGCAAATTGAAATAAAACAAAGGTAACGCAACATGGTCATTACTGATCAACCTACTAATTAGAATTGTGTGCAGGCTAACTTTTAAATATGACAGTTATATTACAAAGCAAAGAAACCCTGATGATATCTGGGTTTAGCGGGCATAAAAAAACCGCCAGTGGCGGTTTTTTATTCAAACTCAAGATTATGCTTCGTCAGGAACAGCAGAATCGATTAGCTTTTTCAGTTCACCGGATTCAGCCATTTCGGTCACGATATCGCACCCACCAACTAGCTCACCTTTCACCCAAAGTTGAGGGAAAGTAGGCCAGTTTGCATAGGCTGGCAAATTAGCGCGAATCTCAGGGTTAGACAGTACGTCAACATAAGCGAAGCGTTTACCGCACTCCATCAAAGCAGAAACAGTACGAGCCGAGAAGCCACATTGAGGCTGGTTTGGGTTACCCTTCATGTAGATCAATACATCATTTGACTCAATCTGTTGCTTAATTTGATCCATAATATCGGACATAGTTACGCTCTCATCTAATGTACAAATAATTGGCCCATTTTAAACAATAACCTAGTTCATTACTAGGTTATGACTTCCGCGAAGCTGCTCGTAATTTGACCCTAGTCAAAGCCCTTATTCCCTATATGGGCATAATTCGCCGCTTTATCCTGACGCACTAGAACTATGAAAACCGAGTTATTAAGCCCAGCAGGCACCCTCAAAAACATGCGCTATGCCTTCGCTTACGGGGCCGATGCGGTTTACGCCGGCCAGCCCAGATACAGCTTAAGGGTACGTAACAACGAATTTGACCTTGAGAACCTGAATCTGGGGATTCAAGAGGCGCATTTACAAGGAAAGAAGTTTTACGTAGCCAGCAATATCGCCCCGCACAACAAGAAAGTGCACAGTTATCTAAGGGACATTGAGCCAGTCATCGCCATGAAACCGGATGCGCTGATCATGTCAGACCCTGGTCTCATTATGCTAGTAAAAGAGAAGTGGCCAGACATGCCAATACACTTAAGCGTTCAAGCCAATGCGGTAAATTTTGCCACCGTAAAGTTCTGGCAAACACAAGGTATCGAGCGCGTGATTTTGTCCCGCGAGCTGTCATTAGACGAAATTGAAGAAATTCGCATGCTCGTACCCGACATGGAGCTAGAAGTATTCGTTCATGGTGCTCTTTGTATCGCCTATTCTGGACGTTGCTTATTAAGTGGATACATCAACAAACGGGACCCAAACCAAGGCACCTGCACCAACGCTTGTCGCTGGCAATACAATACAAAAGAGGCGGAGGAAAATTTAAACGGAGACATCATAGCTAAGCAGTCCACTACGGATATCTGGCAACCTGAGCCCACTTTAGGTATTGGGCAAACCAATGATCAAGTGTATGTACTTGAAGAGCCTGGGCGCCCAGGAGAGTTAATGCCGGCTTTTGAAGATGAACATGGTACCTACATCATGAACTCAAAGGATTTACGTGCAATACAGCATGTACAACGCTTGGTAGACATGGGCGTACACTCATTGAAGATCGAAGGTCGCACCAAAAGCCATTATTACGCTGCCAGAACGGCACAGGCTTATCGCCAAGCTATTGATGATGCAACAAGTGGAAAGCAGTTTGATAAAAACCTAATGGACACGTTAGAAGCGCTTTCCAATCGAGGTTATACAGAAGGGTTTTATCGCCGCCATGTGCACGACGAATACCAGAACTATGAACGAGGTACATCTGAAAGCACCAAGCAGCAGTTTGTCGGTGAGGTCATCCAAAGTATTCACCCTGACTACCTGACTATCGATGTCAAAAACAAATTCAGTGAAGGTGATCAACTGGAACTCATGTCGCCACAAGGAAATATTCGCTTCGCCCTACAAGGAATGCTGGATACCAAACAACAGCCAAAGGCTGTAGCACAGGGCTCTGGAGTAAAAGTGCTGATTCCAAAGCCAAGTGGTTACATTGCAAGTGATTACACCTTAATCATGCGGGATCTTTAATCTCCTGTAGATTTCATGCTTACCCTCAGCTATCAAAGCGGTTACTGAGGGTAAAAATCAGGCTAACCACTCCATAGCATCATTAATATCATCAAAATACTTAACATCTCCTGAGGTAAACCAGCTCCCCATTTTTGCAGCCACTTGCAGCCAACGCTTATTACCACAGATGGCTATTTTTTCGAATTCATTACCATGTTTTAAACCCAACTTAAAATCATCCCAAGCCGCTCTTAACTCCCAACCTTCCAGATCTAAAGCATCAAGTAAGACATTGACTTTAGGGTGAGCCACTTTTGCAAGCGCGCCATCCAACAAGGGCGTGATCAACTTATAGTCGTCATGCGTTAAAGTCCCCACTGCTTTCAATGAGATAAAAAATTGATCGCCTATCCGATCAATGCCAATGGATAAACCGTGTCGCTTTAAAGTCATGGTAAGCCCCCGTTTATTTTTCAGTATCGGCCGTAACTTACCTAAATTCAAAAAACGCCACATGATTCAAATCATGAAGCCAGATTGACAGGCAAAAAAAAGCCCTCTTATCGAGGGCTTCTTGATCTACATCACCATCCGGCTTTCTCTTTGAGGGCCTGTCCTATCTCAGCAAGGCTGCGAACTGTCTTCACACCCGCCGCCTCTAGGGCTGCAAACTTCTCAGCTGCAGTACCTTTACCACCTGCGATAATTGCCCCTGCATGACCCATACGCTTACCCGCTGGTGCTGTCACACCTGCAATGTAAGAAACCACAGGTTTGGTAACGTTGTGTTTAATAAATTCAGCGGCTTCTTCTTCAGCTGTACCACCAATTTCACCAATCATAACGATAGCTTCCGTTTTAGGGTCTTCTTGGAAGCGTTTTAAGATGTCGATAAAACTCGAACCCGGAATTGGGTCACCACCAATACCCACGCAAGTAGATTGACCATAACCAAAGTCGGTGGTTTGCTTCACCGCTTCATAGGTTAATGTACCAGAGCGGGAAACAATCCCAACCTTGCCCGGCAAGTGAATATGCCCAGGCATAATGCCAATCTTACATTCTCCCGGAGTGATCACCCCTGGACAGTTTGGACCAATTAGAGTCACCCCAAGCTCATCACAGCGAATTTTGCACACCATCATATCCAGAGTAGGAATACCCTCGGTAATACAAACGATCAGCTTAATACCACCATTAGCCGCCTCTAAAATAGAGTCCTTGCAAAATGGTGCTGGTACATAGATGACAGAGGCTTCTGCACCGGTTTGCTCTACCGCTTCTTTCACGGTATTAAATACAGGCAAACCTAAATGGGATATACCACCTTTTCCAGGAGTTACACCACCTACCATTTTGGTGCCGTATTCAATGGATTGCTCAGAGTGGAAGGTACCTTGAGAACCAGTAAAACCTTGGCAAATAACTTTGGTATTTTTATCAATTAAAATGCTCATGTTATTGGCCTCCTGCTGCTTTCACCACTTGTTGAGCGGCATCCGTTAAACTGGTTGCGGCAATGATATCCAAACCGCT
>JABXIK010000056.1 GCA_013373125.1 Gammaproteobacteria bacterium
AGCGTTGCGGGATGCTTATGTTTTAGCAAAAAACATTCAGCAAACCTTTGCGGAATTTGGCCGAGATCAAGTGGGACAGCTTTCCCATTTGTTAGCCTACGAGCAGGCACAAAAGAACGACCAGTTGCTGACGATCGGCATGAGTCATTATTTGCCGACCAGTTTCTCCCAATCAGGCGGCGCTTGGTCGGTATTGCGTGGTTTGGGGTTAACTCTGATGGATCAAATGCCGGTAGCGAAAACGCTATTTGCGCGACAGGCTATGGGTTTGGTGGGCAGCGTCTCACCTTGGCAACCTTAACGAATGAAAAGATAGGCATGTGATGAATCAGTCCTTTGATGTGGTGATTATCGGTGGTGGTCAGGTGGGTGCAGCTTTGGCCGCTGCCTTAAACGACGCGCCTATTTCTATTGCGTTGATAGAAGCACAAATGCCAGAGATGGCTGATACAAGTCCACAAACGCTGGATAACTGTGATTTGCGCGTGAGTGCCTTGAACCTAGCCAGTGAGAATTTTTTGCGTCATCTAGGGGCTTGGCAAAATTTACCGATACAGCGTCTCAGCCCTTATTCTGCTATGCGTGTCTGGGATGGTGAAGGCACAGGCCATATTCAGTTTCATGCGGATGAACTGGCTGAATCTCATTTAGGTCACATTGTCGAAAACCGCTTAACCAATCAGGCATTGATGGATGGCTTGCGTCAGCAATCTAATGTGCAGCTGCTCATGCCAGTAAAAGTAGAAAAGCTCGAACAATTGAATTCAGGTGGTTATTGCATCGAGTTGGATAATGGCCAAAGTTTATATACACAGCTTGTGGTGGCCGCCGATGGTGCGCGCTCGTTTGTGCGTGAATGGGCTCAATTCGAAACCCGTGAATGGGATTATGGCCATCATGCATTAGTGTGTGCTATTGAAGTGGAGCGCTCACATGAGCAATGTGCTTGGCAGCGCTTTACCGAAGATGGCGTGCTGGCCTTTTTACCGTTAGCGCAATCGAATTTGTGCAGCATCGTTTGGTCTTGCCCAGAAGAAAAAGCTCAGCAATTGCTGGCCCTAAATGAAACCGAGTTTTTAAATGAGCTTACTCGCAGTTTTGAAACCAAGCTTGGGCAAGTTAAAGCGTGCTCAAAGCGCGTGGCCATTCCATTGCGTCAACGTCATGGTAAACGCTATGTGAAAGATGGCGTGGTGTTAGTGGGGGATGCCGCGCACAGTATTCATCCATTGGCAGGCCAAGGCGTGAATCTTGGTTTTATGGATGCCTATGTGCTGGCGGATGAAATCAAGCAAGGCTTAAAACGCGGCTTAAGTGCCCATCATCCTGAAGTGCTTGCGCGATTTGAACGTCGCCGTATGCCAGAAAATTTGACTATGATGGCCACCATGGAAGGCTTTAAGCGATTATTTGCGGTGAAGACCCCAGCTCTGCGTTGGTTGCGCAATTGGGGAATGAGTAAGATGAACCGTTTGGATTTTGTGAAAAATCACATCGTACAGCAAGCCATGGGCAGTCATCGCCGTATTCGATGAGTGTGTTAAATCAGCCCATAATTGTTTGGGCTGATGCCCAATTCCGCAAAGCTTTCTTTAAAGGTTTCTAAGTCGTAATCGTTAAAGCCAAGATATTCCAACACCATTTTCCCTACGTCCTGCCATTCGTAATCTTCATCTTGACGCCCGAGCACTTTGTAAGTGCCGCAAATGTGTTCTGCCATTTTCAATATACAGGTGAGGGTCGTTTGGTCGTTCTCTATGGTTTGTTTGCTGAACAGGCGCTTGCAGTTGTGATGCTCGGCAATGATGTCGCATAACACCTTAGGAAGATTCCACGATTTGGCGGTGTAATAGCCAATGACCGCATGATTGGTGTTCAGCTGTTGGTTTTCAAAGTCGATGATGCGGTTGTAGCCACCGGAGTAACTTTCTTCCATGACGTCTAAATAATTATTGTAGCGATGCATTAATAAAGGCACCCCAGCATTGTGAAACAGCCCTAGGGCGTAAGCATTATCTGGGTGGCTGTAACCCACTTGCTTGGCAATAGTGGCACTGGTCATGGCCACATCCATGGCGCTGTCCCAAAAGCGAGTTAAGGCCTTTATGGTGTCATCTGTCATGGAGCTTTTAATGCTGATGCCGTTGACGATGTTCACCACGCTGTTCATGCCCAATATGCCCACGGCCTGCTGAATGCTGGTGATTTCGTTAGATAGCCCGTAAAACGGGCTGTTCACCACTTTTAATACGGTGCCAGCTAGGCCCACATCTTGTTTGATGAGCTCGGCAATGCGGTTGATGTCTGGGTCCGGCATGACTTGTTCCATCTGCAAGTCCACCATGATTTGAGGCTGAGGCGGGATGCTGATGCCTTGCAGAATTTTCTGGATTTGGTCTTGGCTGAGTTCGGACACGCTGTATTAACCTATTGATGACGCTGTATTAATTAGTTTAGACAACATTTCTGGTTTCCCAGTTATAATTAGCTCACTTTACTGAGTTTGTAGAATCAACAGGATTGCCATGACCTTACCCGTATTACGCCTAAAAGCGAAAGAAGATAAACGCCTAAGACAAGGTCATGTGTGGATTTACAGTAATGAGGTGGATACCAAGGCCACACCGCTTAAGGGGTTTACTGTGGGTGAACAGGTGGTGGTGCAATCATCCCAGGGGAAAAACCTAGGGGTGGCTTATATCAACCCTAATAGTTTGATTTGTGCGCGTTTGCTTTCTCGTCGACCTAAGTTATTTGGTCGTGGACAAATTATGCAACGCATTGAAATGGCGTTGGCATTACGCGAAGCCTGTTTTGATCACCCGCATTACCGCTTGGTGTACGGCGAAAGTGATGGTCTGCCGGGCTTGGTGATTGATCGTTTTGGCGATTATTTTGTGGCGCAAATTTCAACGGCTGGGATGGAAGCCATGAAGTCACAAATTCAAGCGGCACTCACGCGAATCTTTGAAGTGAAAGGCTTGTTGTGGAAAAACGACGGCAAGATGCGTGTGCAAGAAGGCCTTGAAGAGTACGTGGAAGTGGCCGTAGGTGAGGTACCTAACATGGTACCCATGATTGAAAATCAAACTCAATTTGAAGTGCCGGTTTGGGACGGGCAAAAAACGGGTTGGTTTTACGATCATAGACTGAATCGTGAGCGTATTAATCGCCATGTAAAAGGTAAACGCGTATTGGATATTTGCAGCTACGCTGGCGGTTGGGGCGTGCAAGCAGCAGTGGCTGGAGCTGAGCATGTGACTTGTGTGGATGTGTCCAAACAAGCTTTGGACTGGGTAGAAAATAACGCTAAGTTAAATGGCGTCGCTGAGCGCATGACATGTATTCAAGGCGATGCATTCACTGTAATGGATAAATTGATTGATGAAATGCAGCAGTATGATGTGGTGATTTTGGATCCACCTGCATTTATACCCAAGCGTAAAGATATTCCTGCCGGTGAGCGTGCATACCAAAAGCTCAACCAACAAGGTATGCGTTTATTGGCGGCGGATGGTTTTCTATTAAGCGCATCCTGTTCGATGCACTTGAGTGAAACCAGTTTGGAGCGCATGTTGATGCAGGCTGGACGTCATTTAGATCGTCACGTGCAAATTATTGAACGCGGAGGTCAAGGGCCAGATCATCCTGTGCACCCTGCAATTGCCGAAACTCGTTACATCAAAAGTTTAATGTGCCGGGTGGCACTGAATCAATAAGACAATATGAAAGCATTAATCCAAAGAGTAAAACACGCAAAAGTTGAAGTGGCAGGAGAGATCACAGGATCGATTGATCAAGGCATTTTAGTGTTATTAGGGGTTGAAAAAGAAGATACGCCAGACATTGCGGATAAATTATTGAAAAAAATTTTAGCGTATCGAATCTTTTCTGATGAAGACGGCAAGATGAACTTAAATGTTCAGCAAGTGGCGGGGCAGTTGTTAGTCGTTTCGCAATTTACGTTAGTGGCCGATACCCAAAAAGGCACTCGACCAGGATTTTCAAAGGGCGCTTCACCGCAACTAGGTGAAGAGCTGTATGATTACTTTGTTAAGCAAAGCCGACAATGTATCGATACTCAAACCGGCCGTTTCGGTGCCGATATGCAAGTGAGTTTGCAAAATGATGGTCCCGTAACCTTTATGTTAGAGATGAATTAACTTTAACGTTATAGAAATAAAAAAGACGACCTAGGTCGTCTTTTTTATGGTTGGTGATACAGAGAATTAAAATAACTGTTCTGGTGTAAAACTTTCTTCACTATCCTCTTCTTCACCCTCTTGAGTTGTATAAGGGCTGCTGATAGCGGGTTCTTGCTCCATTTGTTGAGGCACGTTTTCCTCGCGGAACGTTTCAAAAATAGCATTGGTTTGACCTGGATAGGCGCGGTTGCCTGTATCCGGATCAATACGGATTGAAACCAATCCATCGGGTTGTTTGATGGGGGATTCGGGCATATCTTTTAGTGCCACATTCATATATTCCACCCAGATAGGCAGTGCGGTGTTACTACCAAATGCCCATTTACCCAAAGTTTGCGGACTATCAAAGCCTACCCAAACATTGGCAACCAATTTGTTGTTGTAACCGGAGAACCAAGCATCCTTTTGATCATTGGTGGTACCGGTTTTACCCGCCAAATCATTTCGATTTAATGCCAATGCTCGCTTACCTGTACCACGCTTGATTACGTCTTTAAGCATGGTGTACATGAGGTAATTCACTCTTTGGTCCATGATGCGATTAGCCAAAGGCGGGAATTGATCGGTAAACTCTTGAAGTTTTATTTGTTGCTGCTCTTTCAATAGCGTCTCATCAATCAGTTCATCCATTGGCGCTAAGGCTAATCGCGCTTGCTCTTCTTCTTCGAGTTTTTTCTTGTATTCAGCGATACTGGTTAGACAAGGCTCACAAACGATTTTGGTGTTGTGTTCAAATAACACCTCGCCATCATTATCTTCGATTTTACGGATGAAATGCGGGTCTACTTTATAGCCACCATTAGCAAGCGCAGTATATGCGCTGGCCATTTCATAAGGGGTTAAGCCTGAGCTACCTAGTGCTAAGGATAAATCACGATTCAGCTTTTCTCTTGGTAAACCAAAACGAGTAATGTAGTTGATGGTACGACCAATGCCTGTGCGACTGAGTACACGAATCGACACTAGGTTACGAGATTTATATAAGGCCTGACGTAATCTTGTGGGGCCGAAGAATTTACCGCTGTAGTTTTCTGGGCGCCAAATGGCTTCTAAGCTGTCGTCTTCAAACACAACGGGAGCATCATTAATAATTGATGCTGGTGTTAATCCGTACTCTAGGCCTGCGCTGTAAACAAATGGCTTAAAGCTGGAACCTGGTTGGCGATCTGCTTGAATGGCACGGTTGTATTTACTCAAATTAAAATCGTAACCGCCAACAAGTGCTTTGAGTTCACCGTTTTGTGGATCAAAAGATACCAAGGATGCTTGCGCTTCCGGCTCTTGGGCTAGCCAATAACCTTCGTCTATTTTTTGTAGTAATACACGTTGGCCTTTAGTGAACAGGTCTTTGGCAGTTTGAATTTCTGGCCCTAACTCATTGACGGTTAAATATTGACGGGCCCACTGATAATGCTCGAACGGCATGATGATATTGGTTTTGTCTTTGGTGGCTAATGATACCGTGTGGTCTTCTTCGTTTATATTGGTAACCACAGCCCACATTAAATCACCTGGGTTGTTCAGGTCTTTAATTTGTTCGAGCCAATGGTGGGTATTTAAATCATTCGGGCTTGGGGGAAGTGCAATGGAGCGATCCAAGCGTGGGGCTGGGTCACCCAGTTGCCAAATGACAGGAGAGAATGTAACTTCAATTTCTTGCTGTTCAGGCAAAATAAATGCCGGCAATATTTTCGCTTCGCTTCTTAGGCCGTGCTTGCGGTCGTAATCTTGCAGGCCTTCACGAATAACTCTTTGTGCGGTTTCTTGAAGTTCACTGTGAATGGTCGTGGTGACACTATAACCTTTTGTGTAAAGATCATCTGGAAAGCGTTCCAGCATTTCAGTGCGTACCATTTCTGCCACGTATGGGGCTTCAATTTCCGTAGCCAGGCCATGATACTTGGCGGTGATGGGCTCTGAACCCGCTTCATCGAATTCTTCTTGAGTAATGAAATCGGATGTGAACATACGAGCCAGTACATAGTTGCGTCGATAGATGGCGCGCTCTGGGTTATTAATTGGATTGGCGGCACTAGGTGCTTGCGGTAGGCCGGCAATCATAGCTAATTGCGCAAGGCTCAGTTCACCGATGGATTTACCGTAATAAACTTGTGCTGCGGATTCCACACCATAGGCGCGTTTGCCTAAGTAAATTTTGTTCACATACAACTCAAGAATGTCTTTTTTGCTTAATTCTTGCTCAATGTGAAGGGCTAATAGAATTTCGGTGAATTTACGAGTGAAGGTTTTTTCGCTGCTTAGATAATAGTTTTTAGCCACCTGCATGGTAATGGTACTACCACCCGAGCGTTTTTTCCCTGTGGTGATCAATTCATAAGCAGCACGGGCCAAACCCTTAAAGTCGATACCAATATGGCTGTAGAAATTTTCATCTTCAGCGGCAATGAGAGCATTGTAAAATTGCTGAGGAACATCTTCATAAGCAACTGGCATGCGGCGCTTTTCGCCATACTCGGCCATGAGCTTGCCATCACTGGTGTAAATTCGCAGTGGTGTTTGTAATTGAATGTTTTTTAAACTTTCAACAGCGGGTAGGCTTGGCGCTAGATATAAATAGACACTACTTACTCCTAAAACCACACTAAAGAAGCCCGCGCCACAGGCCAAAATCAAAAAACGCAAAATAGGTCGATTTTTTTTCATCATCAAATGCTTAGAATGCTCGTTTACCCAGTAACTATGGGGTGTTGCCATTATAAATGGTTTTTGTTCTTTTCGCAGGATTGTGCTTATAATGCTCCGATATTCGTGCATTTTGGCATTTTTCCGCCTCGGATGCTGGATAAATTAAGGAATAGCAGTGCTAGCCAATCTATTTAAAAAGAAAAATAAGGCAGTCCTTGGGGTCGATATTAGCTCAACCAGCATCAAAATAATTGAACTTGTTGAGCAAAATGGACGAATGCAAGTCGAAGCCTACGCATCAGAACCTTTACCGGAAAACTCTGTAGTCGAACAAGCCATCAATGATGAAGAAGCCGTTGGCGGTGCCATCAAGAAAGCCCTGCAGCGTTCGCGCTCCAGTGTAAAGCGTGCTGCGGTAGCAGTGGCTGGCTCTGCGGTGATCACCAAAGTCATCCAAATGGGCGCGGGCCTTTCTGATGATGAGATGGAACAGCAGATTACATTAGAAGCTGATCAGTACATCCCTTACCCACTCGAAGAAGTGGCAATGGATTTTGAAATCCAAGCTCCCGTTGAAGGTGATGACAGTCGTGTGGATGTATTGCTCGCTGCTTGTCGTAAAGAAACTGTAGAGCTACGTGAAGACTCGATTGAAATTGCAGGTTTAGAATCGGCAGTTGTAGATGTAGAAGCATTTTGTATTGAGCGTGCATTTCAGTTGCTTGAATCCCAATTAGAAGGTGAGCAAAAAGAGACCGTGGCCATTATCGACATCGGCGCCACAATGACGACGCTGAATGTTTTAAACGCCGGCAAAATTATTTACACCCGTGAGCAAATGTTTGGTGGCCAGCAATTAACCGAAGAAATTCAGCGCCGCTATGGGATTAGTGCGCAAGAAGCCGCTCGAGCTAAATTAGAAGGTGGTCTGCCGGATGATTATGAAACTGAAATTTTAGCGCCATTTAAAGAGTCAGTAGTGCAGCAGGTGAGTCGCTCATTGCAGTTCTTCTATAGCTCAAGCCAATTTAATGATGTGGATTATGTGATTTTAGCGGGTGGTACCTCATCGCTAGAAGGTATCGCTCAGTTGGTACAAGATAAGATTGGAACTCCAGCGATTATTGCTAACCCATTTGCCAATATGACATTGGGTGCGAAAGTAAATGCTCAGGTTTTAGCGAATGATGCCCCTGGTTTGTTAGTCGCATGTGGTTTGGCCATGAGGAGTTTTGACTAATGGCGAAGATTAACCTGAGACCGTGGCGTGAAGAGTTACGCCAAGAAAAGCAAAAAGAATATGTAGGTGTTCTTGTATTGGTACTTATGGCTGCCGGCATGATTTGGTGGTTTGTGAGCGGAGCATATAATAGCGCCATTAATGACCAAGAAAGCCGTAATCAATACATTGAAACGCAGATATCTGCGTTAGATAAGAAGATTAAGGAAATACAGGAGCTGCGCACTAAGCGTCAAGAGCTGCTGGATCGTATGAAGTTGATTCAGGATCTTCAAGGTAATCGACCTGTGATTGTGCGTATATTCGATGAGATGGCCCGTGTCATGCCCGAAGAGTTGTTTTTTACAAGTGTGTCAGCTAAAGGAAAGCAATTTACGCTAAAAGGTTTGGCATCCAGTAATGATCAAATATCTCAATTAATGCGTAATTTTGACGGGTCGCCTTGGTTCGCTAACCCTAATTTACTGGGCGTAAAAGCGGGCGATAACGGTTACAACAGCTTTGATATGTTGGTTGAGCAATCCACACCGGCAACAGAGGCGGTGAAATAATGGATCTACAAGAACTTACAGAAAAAATTAATAGTTTCGATGTCAATGATATTGACTGGAACAACATGGGGTCATGGCCATTGGCTGGTCGTGTGTTTTTTGCGACTCTAGTTTTTGTATCGGTTTTGGTGGGCCTGTATTTTTTTGATATTCAATCCTTAGTGGAGCGTAATGAGCAGGTTGTTGCCAAGGAAGAAACCTTAAAACAAGATTTTGAGACGAAAGCATTTAGGGTGGCCAACCTTGCGGCTTATAAGAAACAGCTGGCTGATATTGAAGAGTCATTTGGCTCATTGTTGAGGCAGCTTCCACGAGATACTGAGGTTGCAGGGTTACTGGAAGACATTACGGATTCCGCATTAGGTGCCAATTTAGATATTCGATCAATAAAGTTAGATAAAGAAAAAGAAACCCAATTTTATACAGAACTACCGATTAATATTGATGTGGTAGGTGAATATCACGATTTCGGTGCATTTGTGAGTGCTGTTGCCGGTTTGGGGCGAATTGTCACTTTGCATGATTTCTCAGTTGCGCCTTTAGATAAAGCGGCAAGTAAAAAGCTTAATCTTAAAATTGTGGCGAAAACTTATCGTTACAATGATGAACAGAAGCCTAGCAAGAAAAAGAAAAAGAAAAAAAAGGCTAAAGGGTAACAGAGATGAAGAATCTATTATTGCTTAGTATTGTCTTTCTTGTTGCTTGTAGTGGTAGCTCAGATATATCCGATCTTGAGAATTTTGTAGCGGATACTACGGCAAAGCCTAAGGGTAGAATAGCTCCATTACCTGAGTTTCAGCCCTATTCCGCGTTTATCTACAGTGCCTCGGCAATGCGCTCACCGTTTGAGTCTCCCGTGGCGTTTGAAGAGTTAAATAATAGGATGGATGATCTTGTTGATGCGCCCGATCAATCGCGACCAAAGCATGCGCTAGAGAGTTATGCGTTGAGTGACTTACGCTTGGTTGGGACTTTAGCTAGAGATGCTGATGGGCGTTTAAAGGCGTTGATAAAGACTCTGACAGGTAATGTGCATGTGGTTGAACTAGGTCAGTACATGGGTAAAAACCATGGTCGAATTATTAATATCTTTGATAATAAATTAGAACTTATAGAAGTGGTACCAAATGGTAGTGGCGGCTGGATTTCTAGACCTCAATCATTAGGTCTTAATCAGGCAGCTGGGGGTGAATGAACATGAAAAGCATAATAATTAAAAATAGTGTGATGGCCCTGCTTCTATTCGCAGCAATGTCACTTCACGCATCCGTGATTAAAGACGTCAGTTTCGCCTCGCTGCCAGGCGATAAAACAGAAATGAAGCTGAGCTTTGATAGCATGCCTCCAGAGGTTTCAGGTTACACAATCGAGTCGCCTGCTCGTATCGCGCTAGATTTACCTGGGACCACTAGTGAATTGAAATCAAAGTACCACAAAATAGGTCTGGGTAATGCACGTACGGCTATTATTGTTGGCACACCAGAGAAAACGCGAGTAATTATCAATTTAACTGAATTAACTGGATATCAAACTCGTAAAGAGGGTAATGATTTACTAGTGATAATTGGCCAGCAAGAAGATATTCAAGATCAACAAGTTGATGGATTGTTAAGTTCTCAAGATACCCCTCGCTATCAATCTAGAAAGAAAGACGAAAGTGGTCGTATTATCGATGTGGACTTCCGTCGTGGGGATTTAGGTGAAGGGCAAGTTTTAATTAGTCTAAGTAATCCAAATGTCCCAGTGGATATTAGTCAGGAGTCAGGACGCATTCGAGTTGAGTTCAATAACGTGCGCATTGCAGAAGAGATGCGTCGCCGTTTAGAT
>JABXIK010000019.1 GCA_013373125.1 Gammaproteobacteria bacterium
TCTGGTGACCGCGTGCAAATGTATGCCCCAAATCCGGTGGAATCTGGTTCTAGTGTCAGTCACTTCAACACAGCAGCCTCCCCTAATGAATTAATGGAGCCTCAATACACAGAAGGCCAATACACTTTAGGTTTAGCCGTGTATTTATTAAAAGACATTGGCTGGACAGTAAGCGCAGCCAGTAACAACGCACCAACCATTACAGCTGTGGATCAATCCACCAATGAAGATACAGCCAAAGTGGTGGATGCCAGTGGTTGGGGCAGCGATGCCGATAGCGATACCCTAACCTATTCTGTTGCATCAAGCTGTGCCACCAACATTACTTGTAGCATCAATAGCGATGGTACGAATCTCACCATGACCCCTGCTGCTAACCACAATGGCGGCACTCATACCATTACCATTAGTGTTAATGACGGCACAGCTACGGTTAGCGATACCTTTAACTTGAATGTGGTGGCGGTGAATGATGCCCCTGCGATTTCTGGTCTGCCCGATATTGGCTCTCTCAACCAAGGCGCGACTAGCTCGACTATTGATTTAGATACTTATACCACTGACGTGGATGGCGATACTGCATTCACCTATACAGCAACGGCCTGTGGTGCACATTTAACCTGTAATATTTCAGGATCTTCATTATCGGTAACGGCCGGTGTTGGCTTTGCCGGTACTGAGAGTGTGACCATTCAAGCAGAAGATGCCGGAGGCCTGAGCAATACCGATTCGTTTGATGTCACCATCAATGTAGCCGGCAATTCTGACCCAGAACTTAACAGCATTGGTAACCAAGCTGCGCCCGTAAACACCAACCTTGTCATTACCCTTTCCGGTAGCGATGTAAATGGCGATACACTTTCTTATTCTGAAACCAGTGACGCTGGGAATGTGGCATCGATTTCAGGTACCAGTTTAACCCTATCAAGTGCCAGTATCGGCACATACAGTGTGACCGTACAAGTGAGTGACGGTAACGGCGGCACCGATAGCGAAACCTTCAGCTTCACGACCTATGCTGAACCCAGCATCGACATTAATAGCACCACCCTAGGTAATGGCGATACGCTAAATATCTCTAACAACAGCACAGACATCGACTTAAGTAATGTGAATGGCGCCTATAGCTATGCACTTACCTTTGAAGGAAATAATGCCAATAGTTTATTAAGTTTAAGTGGCACTACTTTGAGCATTGCGATGCCAACTGCGGGACAGTTCGCCGGTCAGTACACACTCACGTTTACCGACAGTAATACTGGTAGCACTTATGATGTGACCTTGGTGCGCAGCCCACGCTTAGTTGTCTCTGCTAGCAAACTATTAAGCGATCAAACTGTGCAAACCCTCACCATTGAAGGTGGTGCATCCGGCACTATTTACACGCTTAGCAGCAGTGAAACGCAGCTTGCTTTCAGCAAAAATAACACCGCGGTCACTAATGTCACCGCCGATGGAAATACCAGCTCATACTATGCAGCCACTGCTCTTCTCGATGTGAACACTGTGGTTGCTAGCACAGCTGTCACCATTACGGTTGATAGTGTGTTTGAAACCGTGACCAGCTCAGGTGTCACACTGGTACCTAGCCGTAGCCATAGCATAAGTATTGAAGACACCGCAGGTAATGCATTAAGCGGCGCTACTTTGACTCTGGATACCAGCACCCTAGGAGCTTATAACTTAGAAACCAGCTACACCTCTGACAGTACAGGTTTTGTTGAACTGGTTTTACCGGCTGATGGCGTGGATTACTCCGCTCAAGTGAGTCTATCTGGCTACACCAGTACCGACATCACTCTGGATGACCTCACTTTATCTCAAACTGTGAGTTTGGAAGAAATCACAGACCCAATGATTCTATCGGGCGCTATTACTGCATTAGGTGATTTGAGCTTCGCCAGTGAATTACCTGTGGTGACGTTGATTCTGGCCGATGATTCAGAGGTCAGCCTCACGGTTACGAAAGTGAGCAACACCTTGGCAACGTTTGAATACACCCACAATCTTGCAACCGGTGCTGTGGATTCACTAAGTGTGACGCATAGCCAGGGAGTAGGTCTAATCTTCAATATCAACACCACCAGTAATGTAACGTTCGACATCTTTATGGAATCCAGCACACAAATCATTACCAATGGCACCACCCAAGTGGGATCCAGCGGCGGTAGCCTAGGTTACTGGCTTATGCTGCTACTGATGCTTACTTTACTAGGTAGGATCACCAGAAAGACTCAAGCCTAATTTGAACCTTAAACGCCCTTCGGGGCGTTTTATAATTAATCTATGTAATTTAGCGCCAATTACTATTATCATACGCCCTCAAAAATTAGCCGTTGTTGCCAACAAAATATTTATACTTGGTAACCTAAACATGGATGTCATAATGGTCGTACGATTCACTCTTTTAGTACTGCTCTCTACTGCATTTTTTGTCAGCGTTTCCAGTCATGCTGCAACGTGTCCTGCTAGTACTGAAAACATAAGCAATGTAACTCAATGTACTGTTGAAGGCAGCGCATCTAATATTCAACTTAACTTCTTAAGTGGTTTTAATTCCATTTCAAGCACCAGTTCACAAGGTGGCAATAACGGTACCACTGTAGGTGAACAGCGTCGTTTGGCTTTTATTAAGGCTGCTGAAACTTTAGCGGATCAAATTGTCTCTGCCACCCCCATTATTGTGGATGCCAGCTTTAGCGCTTTAGAATGTGATGCAAACAGTGCGGTTTTGGGCAGTGCTGGCGCAACAACACATCAAGCTTTTAATGGCAGTCCCCACCCTAAGATATTAGCGGATACCTTTTACCCAATTTCACTGATCAATTCGATCGCACAGTTTGACATCGCTGAGGAAGTTGCGGACATCGAAGCGGATTTTAACCAGAACCTAGGCAATTCAAACTGTTTATCAAATAGCATGTGGTATTACGGATTTGACACTCCGCCGTCAAATCAATATATCAGTTTCACTTCCGTTCTCACTCATGAAATGACCCATGGTCTTGGCTTTGCTTCGCTTGCTAACCCTCTCACCGGTGAAAAAGCTATGATCGGCGATGAATCAGGTAACTTTGCAGGATATCTTGATGACATTTTTTCTACCTTTTTATATAGCATTACAAATAATCGCACCTGGTCCGATCCGTTAATGTCAGACACGGGACGACGCACTTCGGCTAAAAGTTATAACGGATTAGCTTGGTCGGGCGGTCATGTAAATAGCCAAGCTGTCGGTGTTTTAGCTGATGGATTCATCGATAATGATGGGGATTCGACTTTCAGTGCTGGTGATTGTGCGCTCATGTACACCCCCAATCCAGTTGAAAGTGGGAGCAGTATCAGTCACTTCACAGATGATGCTTACCCAAATGAACTAATGGAACCAAGAGACACTGGCGACACAGATAACCTTGGCTTAGCACTTTATTTGTTGCAAGATATTGGCTGGGAAACACAACCAAGTGCCAGTAGTTACCTCAAAACTACAGGTTGTGGCGCTTACCCAGATGAATCAACAATTACTCAATCAAATTCTGAAACGCTAGATCTCGTTGTTGAGGGTTTAAGCAATGAATTCACCTACGAGCTGCAAGATAAAAATGGTGATCCTGTTGAGACAATCCTTACCAAAAACGGCCAGACTATAAATATCCCTTATCCTGATTCTGGAGAGTTTGCTGGCGAATACACATTAACATTGACTGATGGTGCTGAAACCATATCTATCAATATTATCCGCCCTTTACGCCTAGTATGGTCCGCCACTAACTTTATGGACAACCACGATGTTCAGACACTTACTATTGAAGGTGGGGCTGCAGGCACACAATACACAATTGAGCAATCACCTGTTCAATCTCTCGCTGTGTTTGTAGAAAATACTGAAACTCAAACCGCAACAGCAAAAGCGGATAGTTTACGCTTTAATCCAGCTATTTTTAAAATAGAAAGTAGTAACCATACTGAGATCGAAACGTTAAAATTGACGGTTTCTAGTTCTGATAAATATCCGGCCGCTAAGTTAGAAAACGCTAGTATCTATCCATCTAGAGAATATTCTTTACATATCAGGGACAGTGAAAACAAACCGTTATCAGGTGTTAGCGTGAGGCTAAGCGACTCTGCGTTTTTCGAAAAACTGAACCTAGAAACCAATTACACCTCTGACCAAGATGGTAATGTAAACTTCTACTTACCTGATTCAGGTCGTAATGTAATAGCGACAATCATTAGTCGTAATTCTGAAACTAGGCTCGCCACTCTTAACCCCAGCTTCACCGATCAAACCATATATTTTGAAGCCAGTAGGTCACAAATTGAATCACCTGCATTTGGATCTAGCGGTGGCGGCAGCCTACCTATGTGGTTACTGATTTTATTTGGCTTTTTGGGATTGCCCAAGCTTCGCTACTTGAGCCAACCATAGCCATGCATTAATATCGTGCACCTCTAAGAATAAAAAAATAAATAGGTGTACGTTGTTATTATTATCAGGTTTTGCCCTGGGCGTAATGGCGGTATTGTCTTTGGTGATCTATCGCGATTATGGTCACCTAAATGTCGCTAAAGCTTTTGTTGCCATCTTGTTTGCCGGTGCATGTTTTCTTGTTGAGCCGCTCCTCGATGGCCTATGGGCCGACTTAGCCGCCGACCTTTACACCATGGTCCCCGCTTTATTCTGGGTTTTATGCCAGTTGGCTTTTTCCCATCGTCCCCGTGTCTTTTCATTTTTAGGTGCTGTCGGGTTATACACGTTTATCGCACCTATGTTGTCGCGTCATTTAGTCGATACAACAACGCCTCTGTTAGGCAACTTATTTTGGACTTGGCCTTCCTATTGCGAATATCTCATGATCGTTTCAGGTCTATGGACGGTCATTTCCAACTGGTCAGATGATTTGGTGGAGTCCCGCCGGCAATTGCGCGGGGTGGTTTTAATCGGTGTGGGCATCAGTGTGCTTTTAGTGGTAATCCCTGCCAACACCCATATTGTGGGGCGCTGGCTGCCGTATTTATCTATCAATATCATTACCCTTGTCTGCGCATATTTTCTACTTCATACCCATCAAGGCGTGTTATTCGGTTTGGTGAAAACAGAAGAGCAACCCAACACAGTTGAGCCCGAAGAAACCCCTGAACTGGATGAGGATACGCAAAAGCTAAATGCATTAATGACATCTGGCTTCTACCGCACAGAACACCTCACCCTTAAGGAACTAGCAGCGGAATTAGAGCTACCTGAATACCGCACGCGCAATCTAATTAATCAAACTTTAGGTTATCGAAACTTCAATGATTACATTAACCAGCTAAGGATTCGGGAGGCCAGTGAGCGCCTTATCAAGGAGCCAGAATGCCCTGTTTTGAACATATCGTTAGATGTAGGTTATCGAACCCTCAGCTCATTCAATCGTGCATTTAAAGACATTATGAAGATGTCGCCATCTGAATATCGACAACAGAAAAACCCCGAAAATGGCTAAATCCATCCATGCAAAACCTTCAAAACACCGATTTTGAGGAATTTGCACAGTCGCTGGATTTGGCCAAATATCACCTCTAGAACCCCCATAAATACAGGACTTCAAGGTTTTGCATAGTGCTTTTTGCGTATTGCAAACTCATAATATTCGAGCTTTTTCTCCCCCCGTCATACATTAGTTGCAACAAAATAATAACGAATGTTGATCGGGACTGAACTATGCAATGCGCACACACTTCGCCACATATGACTGTTCACTTTCAGCCTAAACACATGGGTTTGGTGGAAGACATAAAACAGATACTTCGTACGTCATTATCTGACCACCCGAATTTCGATATGATTGCCACGGCATTCAATATCAGTGGCCGCACCCTAAGACGCCAACTTTCTGAGGCCGGTACCAGCTTTCAAAAATTGCTGGATAACCAGCGTCGCCATTACGCCATCGACTGTTTGCAAAATACCCACATGAGCACAGAAGACATCGCTGAGGCCTTGGGCTTTAGTGATGTAGCAAATTTTCGACATGCCTTCAAAAAATGGGTCGGATTATCGCCAGCCGTTTATCGTCAACAATTTCAAAACACACAGAACAGCATGAGTGCTTAAGATTAAGGCCTAAACACAAAAAGCCACCCGAGGGTGGCTTTTTGTGTATTTTTTAATCCAAAGATTAAAGTACGTTTAGTAATTCAACTTCGAATACTAAGGCACTGTGCGGAGGAATCGCACCTTGGCTGCCCTGTGGACCGTAAGCAAGGTCACTAGGGATGAATAGACGCCATTTAGAGCCTTCTTTCATTAACTGAAGCGCTTCCGTCCAGCCAGCGATCACACCGCCAACTGGAAACTCAGCAGGTTGTCCACGCTCAACAGAGCTATCAAATACACGACCATCGATGAAAGTACCGTGATAATGGGTACGAACAGTGGATTCACGAGTTGGCTGCGCACCAGAACCTTCTGTGATGATTTCGTACTGCAAACCGCTTTCTAGCGTCACAATGCCATCTTTCTTAGCGTTTTCAGCCAGGAAGTCTTCGCCTACTTTTTTAGCGGCTTCCGCTGCTTTCGCTTGTGCTTCTTGCATTTGCGCTTGAATCACTTGGTAAGCTTCTTCGATTTGCTCTTGAGACAATGGCATTTCAGCATTGGCTGTTGAGTCTTGAATACCTTTAAGAACGTTATCTAGGCTGAAACCTTCGAACTGGCTGCCTTTAAGCTGATCACCTACCTGACGACCAATCAAGTAGCTAACTTTTTCCGCTGGTGTATCTAATTTCATAATGTTTCCAAAAGTTCACCCTAGGGTGAAAGTGAATTCGCCGCGCACTTTACCACACACAGCAATAAACTTCAGGCCTTAAGGCCGCATTAGCCAAGTATCAACTTGAGCCCAACGATCAGAGTAATCAGCTCATAGGCCCGCTTGATCCAGCCTGAACCCATCTTGATCGCCAAATGCGCCCCCACATAACCCCCAAGCAATGACCCCAGCACCAAAGCCACAAGCCAATCCCATTGGATTTGAGCCATTAAGCTCATTGTCAGAGCACCGCTAGCATTCCAGAACAAGCCAACGGCAATTAACGTATGCCCTACCGCTTGTTTGTAATTCAAGCCAAACCATTTCACTAGCCACATGGTGGCAAACAACCCGGTTCCAGCCGATAGCGCGCCATTGGCAAAACCAATCACGGCCAAGCCCAGTCCTCCCAATATTTGACCGGCTAAATGGCGATTCTTACGCGAGGGCTCCAACCCCAGACTTGGCTTAAATAAGGAATACAGGCTCAGGCCTAACGTCATAATACCGAGTGCGATCTCAGCATAACGATCATTCACGCCAATGATCACATATGCCCCCAAGATGACACCAGGAATACCACTGGCCAACATGAAGAGGTTTAACCGCCAACTGGTATGCCCTTCCTTCACATTACGTACTGTGGCGCCTAAACCCAGTGCCACGGTCGCCACTTTATGAGTCGCCAAGGCCACGGAAAACGGCAAGCCCATGAATATAAGGACGGGCAGTTGTATCAACCCTGCCCCACCACCGGCAAATGCCGAGAAAATATTGGCCAAGGTACTGATCAAAAACAGTATAATCTGGTCTACCATCAAGATAATTCACTTTAAAGAGGAGCTAATCGAACGCATGTCGTCCTTTGCCCTGTATTACTATGATCAATGTCCATTCTGCCAAATGGTGCTGCGCGAGATGCGCAACCTGCCATTAAAGGTTGAACTGAAAAACACCCTCATGGACCCACAAAACCGCCAAGATTTAATCCAAGGGGGCGGACGTTCCACCGTACCGTGCCTACGCATCACAGACGCGCAAGGCCAAGTACAATGGATGTATGAATCAAGAGATATCGTGCAATACCTGAAGAATCAGGCGTAAATAGGCGTCACACTAATTGTTTTTGTTTGAGTAAGCGCTCAACTGTGTCCACCACGGCTTGAATGTGACTATCAATTTCTAAATTAATGCCATCGCCCACCTGAACGTTTTTATAGGTAGTAATGTTCAGAGTCTCAGGGATGAGATACACACAAAAGCGATCTTGGCGTACTTCAGCAATGGTCAGGCTACAACCATTTAAGCCGATGTAACCTTTATCAAATACATATGGCTTAATAGCATCGGTTAACTCAAACCACACAATGCAGTTATTTTCTGGGCGCTCAATATCCACCACACGTACCACACTGTGCACATGCCCACTTAATTGATGACCACCAATGTCATCGCCAAATTTCGCGGCGCGCTCAACGTTTACGTAGCTACCTTCACTTAAGCTTTGAAGATTGGTTAACTTTAAACTAGCCATCATTACATCGAATGTTACTTGATTGCCGCTAATACTGGTTACCGTTAAACAAGTGCCATTTAATGCCACACTCGCCCCTAGAGTCAGCCCAGGGATCAGGTTATCCGGCAACGATAAGGTGAGTGTCCATAAACCCGTTTGTTTTTGAATACGATCAATTTGAACGGCAGTCTGTACAATTCCGGTAAACATAGGCATCTTCCAAATTCGAAGGGGTTATTATGAACTATACTAACCTCAGATTCCTGAGAAAATTCTTACAATAAGCGCCTAATGATACGGAAAACGACGGATAAAAAAATAGGATTGGTGCTTTCGGGCGGTGGCGCTCGTGCGGCATATCAGGTGGGCGTACTCAAAGCCATTATTCGTTTACTCCCCCAAGACACGGCCAACCCCTTTCAAGTCATCAGTGGCACCAGTGCGGGTGCCATTAATGCCGTGGCGTTAGCAAGCTATGCCAGCCATTATCGTCAAGGAATTCAGCGCTTAGAGCACACATGGAAGAATTTCAGCTGCGATCAAATTTTTCGCAGTGATTTCTTAAGTGTTTTAAAGTGGTCGACTAAATTCTTTCTTAATACATTCTTTGGCTATAAAGCAGGTGATCCTGTCTCCCTTCTGGATAATTCGCCTTTACGTCAGCTGCTAAAAAAAATGATCTTGTTTGAGAACATTCAAAAAGCGATTGATAACCAAGATCTTCATGCGCTTTCCGTCACCGCATCCGGTTATGCCTCTGGAGAATCTGTCAGCTTTTTCCAAGGACACAAAAATATCAAAAACTGGCAGCGTTTGCGCCGCATCGGGTTACGCTCCCGTATTAGCGTTGAGCATCTACTCGCATCTTCAGCTATACCGGCTGTTTTCCCTGCCATACAAATTAATCGCGAATACTTTGGCGATGGTGCCATACGTCAATTAGCCCCTATCAGCCCAGCCTTGCATCTAGGGGCAGATAAAATTTTAGTGATTGGTGTGAGTGGTCAAGCCCATAAGCGCAAACCAAGAGAGCAGATGAAACATTATCCGAGTATGGCGAAAATCATGAACCACATGTTTAATGCCGCTTTCTTAGATAGCATGGAAAGTGATGTTGAGCGCCTATCTCGGATCAACAACACCATCAGTAAGATTCCTGAAAAGATAATGGAAACTCAGCAAATTAATTTACGCCCAGTTGAGATTCTAGAAATTAATCCCAGCGAATCCATTGATGATATTGCAGCACGCCATGCTCGTGAATTACCTAAGGGCCTAAGAGTATTTCTCAAAGGCTCTGGCACCACCCATAAAAGCGGCGCTGGCGTATTAAGTTATTTATTATTTGAACGTGGGTTTTGTCGAGAGCTCATTCAATGTGGCTATGATGACGCCATGAAACGTAAAGATGACATTTTGCGTTTTTTCTGTGACTCGGCAGAAGAGCAAAAACAAGCCTAAGCCAAAACACAAAGCAATTGAGCTTAGGTGTCATCAAGGCTACCATGTTCAAAAATACAATAATGAAACACTATGCGCCTACTCATTCTACTCACTTGTTTTATTGTCCCTGCTACATTTGCCTACCCTGTTGGCCAGTACGCTGGTTTTGGCATGGGATACACTTGGACTCAAGCCACATTTAACGATCAAACTCGTACATTAGGCGCCACACGTGAAGTTCCAAGCCATAGCGATGTAAGCGACGCAAGCCTACCCTGGCAAGCTTATTACGGCTTTCGGTTCCACCCAAACTATGGTATCGAAGTCGGTTACATGAATTATGGCAGCATAGAATTCCGTAAAACCTTAACCACATTTGACGACAGTCAATCTACCATTACTAAAACCAGTGTACGCGATGCCGAAGTGTCCAGCTCAGGTTTTTTCTTACAACATGTTTTATCTTACCCTCTGCTATCACATTTTGTTGTGCAAGCACGGGCAGGTATTTTAATCGGCAGTACCCACTATAGCGACCTAGAAACCCTGACCACCACATCAGATGACACAGGTACGGTCACCATCGTTCAACCAAACTCCACGGATGATGGTTTTATTAAAGAACAACTGGCATTAAGTGTGTTATACCAATCTTCTAAAAGTTGGTATTGGCGATTGCAAGTAAATCAGCTTGATGTAAAACATTCAGAAGAAAAAGAGTCATTCACCCAATGGTTTACAAGCCTTTCGTTAGAGTATCAATTAGAGGATTAAATCATGCGGAATATCGTTAAATTTTTTATTTCTTTCACTCTCGTAATTCAACTATTTGGCTGTGCTTCATTATTTAATGGTAGTGAGCAACAGGTGAGCATCAAGACTCATAAGAATGCCGAGATCTTTATTGATGATCGTTTTTCTGGCAAAGGCTATGCTCAAAAGCCACTGAAGCGAGATGAAAGCCATGTTATTCGTGTTGTCTTAGGCGATTGCGAACAAACCTACATTACTCAAGCAAAGTTCAATCGCACCAGTCTTCTCGGTTTATTTTTAGACGCAGGCCTGATCAGTATCCCAGTTGATTTCATCACTGGCGCTGCATGGGATGTGCATCCCGATCGTTTCATCATGCAACCAGAATGCATGGACACGGCGAAACCTTAAATAACACCCATAAAAAAACCGCTTAATTAAGCGGTTTCTGTTAGTAGAGCCTTCACTGGCCCATAGGTTTTTCGATAAATCTCTGTAGGTCCATATTCCCTTAAAGCCTCAAGGTGAGCCTTTGTAGGGTAGCCCTTATGCTTGGCTAGACCATATTGAGGATATTGCGCATCCAGCTTCACCATATCATGGTCACGCTCAACTTTCGCTAATACGGACGCCGCAGAAATCGATGCTACCAATGCATCCCCCTTCACAATTGCCGTACCAGCACAAGGCAGATCTTTTGGTAAACGATTACCATCAATCAAAGCATGTTGAGCAGAAATCTGTAAACCTTGAACCGCACGCGTCATAGCTAACATACGCGCATTTAAAATATTAATCTCGTCAATTTCTTGCGCTGTACAACGTGCAATGCAATACGCCAATGCTTTTTCTTTAATGATCGGAAAAAGCATTTCGCGCTTTTTCTCACTCAATTTTTTCGAATCATTTAGCTCAGCAATTGGATTATTCGGATCAAGGATAACAGCTGCCGCCACTACATCCCCACACAGAGGGCCAGCGCCAGCTTCATCAACACCACAATAGATGAGTTGCTGATCAATGATTAATTGCTCTTGAGGAATTATTTCAAGCATTCCCATTCACCAAATTTAATACTGCGCTAGCCGCTGCTTGGTCCGCATCACGCTTTAGATCCTGGTGTAAGGCCAAAAATTCAGCTTGTAAATGTGCGGATGCTTTCTCGTTCTGTAAGAAGTTTAATACGGCATTGGCTAAGTTTTCAGGGGTGGCTGCTTCTTGTAAAATCTCTGGCACCAGCTCTTTACCAGCCAACAAGTTAGGCAAAGACACAAAAGGCTGCTTTAACATTTTTCGTACAATATACGCCGTCATTGCAGATAACTTGTATGAGACCACTAACGGCTTTTTAAACAACATGCCTTCTAGTGCTGCTGTACCGGACGCCATCAAAACAGTATCCGCACATTCCATGGCTTCACGACTTTGACCATGTAACAAATTAACCGCTAAAGATTCGTGATCCGCCAACATATTTGTTAATTGCTGAAAGCGCTCATCATTTGCAGCCGGTAATACAAACTCAACATTGGGCAATTGCTGCTTAATTAACTCAGCCGTTTGTAAAAATAACTCACCAAGCCGTGACACTTCACCTTCACGAGAACCCGGTAAGAGTGCGACGACTTTTTTATCTGCATTGATATTTAATACTGAACGAGCATGTTGAGTATCTGGCTCTAATGGAATGGCATCCGCCAAAGTATGGCCGACACATACAGCAGGCACACCATGCCTTTTATAAAAGTCCACTTCGAATGGGAATAGGCATAAAACCAGATCCACGGACTCTTTTATTTTAAATACACGTTTTTCACGCCAAGCCCAAACACTTGGACTGACATAGTGAACAGCCTTAATGCCTTTTTGTTTCAATTTACGTTCTAAATTGAGATTAAAATCAGGCGCATCAATGCCAATAAATACATCGGGCTTTAGATCCACTAAGGTATTAAATAGCTGCTTACGAATCTTAAGCAACTCACCTAATCGACCCAGTACTTCGAATAATCCCATCACAGACAAACGCTCCATGGGATAAAGGGATTCAAAGCCTTCTGCAATCATTTTAGGGCCGCCAATGCCCACAAAACGAGCACCAGGGTATTGTTGTTTTAACGCTTTAACTAAACCAGCACCGAGAATATCTCCCGATGCTTCTCCTGCCACCATGGCAAAGCACAATGACATTAGCGGATAATTCCTCGAGTGGATTGTTCGATGCTTTCGATGAAAGCTTCAACTGCGGGAGATTCTTTAAGTAGCTCAGCTAATTCAGGTTTCGCTTCTTCTAGGGTCAAGCCTTTACGATAAACCGTTTTATACGCATTACGTAAAACGCGAATATCATTCTTTTCGAAACCTCGGCGCTTCAAGCCCTCGATATTAATGCCATGTGGCTGAGCTGAATTACCATTCGCCATCACATAAGCCGGCACATCTTTCAACACGATTGAGCCAGTACCACACATGCTGTGACTGCCAATTTTTACGAATTGATGTACTTGTGATGCACCACCTAAAATCACGTAATTGCCGATATGTACATGGCCTGCAATGTTAGTGTCGTTAGCTAAAATGCAGTTGTCAGCCACTATGACGTCATGGGCCACGTGCACGTTCACCATAAATAAATTATGGCTGCCGATTTTCGTTAAACTGTTATCTTGAGTAGTTCCACGATGCACAGTGCAAGCTTCGCGGAAAATATTGTGGTCACCAATCTCTAGGCGAGTAGCTTCACCTTTGAATTTTTTGTCCTGACAATCTTCACCAATGGTGCAAAATTGAAATATGCGGTTGTGTTTACCAATCGTGGTTGGCCCTTTAATCACAACATGGCTACCAATCACAGTACCTTCGTCAATGGTGACGTCCGGACCAATAATAGTAAACGGACCAACTTCTACGTTATCTGCCAATTTGGCGCTGGGATCAATAATAGCGCGTGAATCAATCAAAATGTATTTCCCTTTCGGCACACATAATTTCCGCTTGGCAGGCTATTTGTCCATCTACCCAAGCTTCACATTCAAATCGCCAGATACCACGTTTGTCACTAACATAACGCGCCTCCATGTCTAAACGATCTCCTGGCACCACAGGTTTTTTAAAGCGAGCTTTATCTACGCCCGCAAAATAATACACCGTGTTTTCGGCCTTTTCTTTTTCTATGGCATCTAACCCTAATAGCCCAGCTAGTTGCGCTAATGATTCTAAGATCAATACCCCAGGCATAATTGGATGCTTGGGAAAGTGGCCATTAAAAAATGGCTCGTTACTGGTGACATTCTTGTAACCCACAATACGCTGTTTTTTATCCAGCTCGGTTACGCGATCCACCAATAAAAACGGATATCGATGAGGTAATAAATCCGTAATTTCCTTATAACTCATTACCGTCATATCGTCATTCCTGTTGAGATTTCTCAATGAGTTTAATGCGTTTCGCCATTTCGTCCAGTTGGCGGAAACGTGCTGCGCTCTTACGCCATTCTGCCGTACTCGACATAGCTGTACCAGAAGAGTAGCTACCTGGCTCTGTAATACTCTTTGTCACAAGGGTCATGGCTGTCACATGGGTGCCATCAACCAATTGTAAGTGACCGGCAACACCAACACCGCCCGCTAAGGTGCAGCAACTACCAATTTTGGTACTACCTGCGATCATGCACCCGCCAGCCATAGCAGTATGAGCGCCAACTTCAACGTTATGGGCAATTTGAATTTGATTATCTAGCTTCACACCATCACCGATAACGGTATCGCTCATGGCTCCACGATCAATCGTGGTATTAGCACCAATTTCCACATCATCGCCGATACTTACACCACCGATTTGGCAAATTTTTACCCATTTGCCCTTTTCATTGGCAAATCCGAAACCATCCGAACCGATCACGGCACCGCTATGAATGATGCCATCACGACCAATCACCACATCATGGTAAATACTAACATTTTGATGAAGACGAGTTCGTGCGCCTATCCGGCTATTAGTGCCCAACACTGAACCTGCGCCAATAACAACACCTTCTTCTAATACGGCATAATCATCAATAACAGCCTTAGCACCAATGCTAACCCCATCAGCCACTTTTGCTAATGGACTCACAACGGCACTTGGGTGAATTTGTCCGCTAGGCGAAGGAAGTGTATTAAAAAATTGAGAGACTTTGGCATAACCTAGGTACGGATTATCCAGTACCAATGCCGCACATTGGCACTCTTCGGCTTGCTTAGGGTGTACGATCACAGCACTAGCTTGAGTGTGCTGCAACTGATCTTTATACGCCATATTCGCTAAAAAACTCAGCTGACCCGATTGAGCCTGAGCAAGCGTCGCAATGCCTTCGATGACGATAGACTCGTCACCGATTAACTGAGCATCGAGCAGTTTTGCTAATTCACCAAGTGTATGAGCCATAACTTACTTCGCAGCGCTGGCTTCATTTAATTTGTTTAATAGCTTTTTGGTTAAATCTAAATCCGGCACAACGTGAATTACTGCTTGGCCGTTTAGTACAATATCCACGCCTTCAGCGTCGATTAAAGATTTTAAAATTTCTTGTAAACGCGGTAAGTTTGCACGGAAGAATTGCTGGCGCCATTGTTGTTCCGCCTGTTGTAATTTACCAGCGTAGAATTTAAATTCGCTTTGCTTTTCTTTAATATCATTACTGATCTTGCGTCGCTCTTCATCGCTCATAATGGCGCCATCTTTTTGTAATTTTTCTTGGCTCGCCATTAGGTCCTTTTCAAGATCCTTTACTTTGCCAAGATCATCGCCAAACTGATCTTCCACTTGCTTGAAAGACGCTTTAGCACCGTCCGATTGAAACAAAGCACGTTCCATATCCACAACTGCGATTTTGCTGCCTGCTGCCATGGCCGAAGATGCAACGAACACTAGACTCGCTACGGCAACTTTTGTCCAATTAAACATAATACTTCCTATTGTCATCACTTATTATTGTAAAAATCTGGCCAAGAAGACTGCTTGAAAACCCCAAGATTTTCAAGCAAGACCTTTAAAATACTTGACCCAAGGAGAATTCAAAGCCTTCGGTTTCGTCATCGTCTTTGCTGTTCAAGCTACGCGCGAATGTAAAGGTCAAAGGACCAATAGCAGTAACCCAGGTCAAACTAACACCCGTACCTAAACGAATCTCATCAACATCGAAGCCTTCCACACACCCTGGATGGTCATTGGAATTATTCAAACCATTAGCTTCAGTAAGTGCTAAACACTCAGTATCAAATACGTTACCCGCATCCAAGAACAATACGCTACGCATGCTACGCTGATCTTCCACAAACGGCAGTGGGAATACCAACTCCATGGAAGCTTCGGTTAGCAAGTTACCACCCAAGCTATTGTTATCCTGCGAGTAGCTTACGTCTTGAGTAGAATCGCCATCAGTATCTAGTATTACTGTAGTAAAAGTACCGTCACCATTATCTTGCAAAGTAGTCAATTTATTTAAAATCGCACCCTTTGGACCTAAAGAGTTACTGGTGTAACCGCGCACCGAGCCAACACCACCGGCGCGGAAGTTACGGAAAAATGGTAATTCCTCAGTATCCCCATACCCGTCGCCATAACCTAACTCGGTACGAATGCGGAATGTCCACTCTCCAGAAATCGGGAAGTACTTCTGTGCGTTATACGTCACACGATAATATTCCAATTCACTGCCAGGGACTGTGGCTTCTAGGGCTAAACTTTGCTTCGCACCGGCCGTTGGAAATAAGCCGCGGTTTAACGTGGTCCAGCTCCAACTACTACCTAGAGTTACTTCCGCAAAGTCATCCCCTTGGTTATCAATGAAACTCAGAATTTCCTCAGGAATACCAGAGGTACGTGCCTCCATTAGAGTACGACTAGCTTCAATTGAGAAAGATAAACGCTCACGACCACTGATTGGAAAGCCAAAGCTTGTACGCGCACCATACGTATCCGTGTTGTAATCACTCAATGACAACTGAGAAAAGTCGGTTTGGCTGTAGAACAAGCCATAGCCACGACTAATACCATCCACTGTGTAGTACGGATCAGTATAAGATAGATTCAAACTAGTAACCGCATCCGTCTTATTCAAAGACGTGCTCATTTTCTTACCGGTACCCATGAAGTTATTCTGACTAACGCTGGTACCAATGATCATACCGTCGGCACTGGAGTAACCGATGCTGAGATTCAAGCTACCGCTTGGCTGCTCTTCTACTGAATAGTTCACATCAATTAAATCATCTGAGCCTGGTACTTTTGGCGTTTCAACATTCACGCCCTTAAAGAAGCCTAATTGCTCTAAACGACTCTTAGATTGCTCGATTAATTCCGTGGACGCCCAGCCACCTTCCATTTGTACCATTTCACGGCGTAGCACTTCATCCATGGTGGACTCGTTACCTGTGAAATTAATACGACGCACATAAGTACGCTTTCCAGGCTCAACAAAGAAGGTTAACTCAACGGTTTTATCTTCATCATTAATCTTAGGCACACCATTCACACTGGCAAAAGTAAAACCTTCGTTACCAAGGCGTTTGGCGATTAAATCTTGCGTTAAGGTGACACGTTGACGACTGAAAGTTTCCCCTTCATTCATGATAATCAATTTACGTAAAACGTCTTCTTCTAGGATTAATTCCCCTGCAAGATTTACCTTGTTTACGGTATACACATCACCTTCATGCAAATTCACAGTGATGAAAACGTCTTCTTTATTAGGCGAAAGCGAGACTTGAGTAGATTCCACATTAAAACGAATATAACCGCGATCGAGATAGAAAGAACGTAAGCGTTCGAGGTCACCACCTAGCTTTTCACGAGAATATTTATCATCGCTGGAGTACCACGACCATAAATTACTTGGCTTTAATTCGAATTGTTTTAGCAGCTCATTTTTATCAAAATTTTCGTAACCCACTACGTTAATGTGACTAATCGATGCTACAGAACCTTCATCGACTTTGATTTTTAATGACACTCGGTTGCGGGGAAGCTTCTTAACTTCAGTGTCGATTTGCGCATCATAACGACCTTGGCTCACGTATTGACGCTCTAATTCCAACTCGAGACGCTCAAGTGTAGAACGTTTAAAAACATAACCCTCTGCTAAGCCAGCTTGCTTTAAACCATCTTTTAATTGTTCGGTTTCAATGGCGCTATTACCTTCGATTTCTAATTCGGTAATCGTCGGTAATTCAACTAAGTTGATGACAAGAATATTGCCGTCACGCTGCAATTCAATATCGTTGAAATAACCGGTAGCGAACAACGTGCGACTGGCGCTGGCTAGTTTTGCACTATCCACCTTGTCGCCAATATTAATTGGGAATGATCCAAATACTGTCCCAGCGCTCACACGCTGTAAACCATCGACGCGAATATCTTTAACCGTAAAAGAGGCAGCCTGAGCAAACGTCGCACTGAAAGCCAAAAGCAAGCTGATTAAGGTGAACTTCATGTTAATCCGAATTTATTGTTATCTTACGCTGTCGGTGAATGGTTACTGACGAGCAAATGTAAATGAAAATTATATACGGCTTATGTCATTAAATATGGCAATAAACATAACCATCATAAGCAGTGCCATGCCCAGTTTTAATCCTGCTAACTGAACCTTTTCCGATACCGGTGACCCCTTCACCGCTTCGATCACATAATATAAAAAATGCCCGCCATCCAAGACAGGGATCGGTAATAAATTTACAACCGCTAACATCACACTGATGTAAGCTAGGAAACCAATAAATGCTTCAAAACCCGCCTGAGCAGAAGCGTTGGCTACTTTAGCAATGGTGATCGGCCCGCTCAAGTTCTTAACCGATAATAAACCTTGAAGCATTTTACCAATGGACTCTAATGTCACGATGGACATATCCCAGGTTTTATATGCCGCACGGCCAATGGACTCAAACACACCAAATTGACGCACCTCTACAAAACCCTCAGGCAACTGTGGCGCTTGAACCATGGCACCTGCGAATCCAAACGTTTCACTATTTTCTGCGGTCTTACTGGCCGGAATCAAAGTAATTTCGAGGGTCGATTCTGCACGTAACACAGATAAAGCCAAAGCCTGTCCTGGATGCGCTTTTACTTGCTCAACAAAGTCATACCATTCGTTGATCGCAATGTTGTTCACTTTTAGAATTTGATCGCCTGTTTTTAATCCCGCTTGCTCAGCCGGCATATCCGGTTGCAGTTCCGCTAAAATTGCAGGCACACTAGGGCGATACGGCGTAATACCTAATTCATTTAACGCATTTGGCTCTTCTTTATCACTTAGCCAACGCTCAATACTGATACTGTGTTGCTCTTTATCATCGGTCGTGAAAACAATCTCACCTGTATCGCCTAGACGTTTAAGCAATTGATAATGCACTTCTTGCCAACTACCAACGGCTTCGTCATCTACTTCAATGATTTCTTGACCACCACGTAAACCCGAATCATATGCAATACTGTCTGCCTGAATATCACCAATAACCGGTTTTACTTGAGTAATTCCGGTCATGAACATGATCCAATAGGCAAAGATGGCAAATAGGATATTGGCAGCCGGACCGGCTAAGACAATGGCCATACGCTGCCAAACCGTTTTACGATTAAACGCTTGATCCAGCAGTTCAGTAGACACTTCGCCTTCTCGCTCATCCAGCATTTTCACATAACCACCTAACGGGATGGCCGCAATCGCGAATTCACAACCATGGCGATCTGTACGGCTCCATAGGATTTTGCCAAACCCCACAGAGAAACGCAGAACTTTCACCCCACAACGACGGGCAACCCAATAATGTCCGTACTCATGCACAGTCACCAAAATACCAAGGGTAACGACTAGAGCTAATAGGCTATAAAGTGCACTCATGATTGAATTCTTTCCTCAACGAAGCGTCTTGCCCAAGCATCTGCTTGTAAAATAACTTCTAGGCTATCTGCCGCTTCAATTGTGCATGCATTTAATGTTTCATCGATCAGGTCTGAGATCGACGTAAAGGCAATTTGTTCCCGCAAAAATCCAGCCACCGCAATTTCATTGGCTGCATTTAAAACAGTGGCTGCGGTACCGCCAGTTTCAAACGCTTGCGCCGCGAGTTTAAGCGCCGGAAATGTTTGATGATCTGGAGTTTCAAAATTTAGTTGTGCAACTTCGAATAAATTTAATGGTTTCACACCAGAGTGAATGCGCTCAGGCCAAGCTAAACCATAAGCGATAGGTGTACGCATATCGGGGTTCCCCATCTGGCAAATCACCGAACCGTCTACATATTGCACCAGAGAATGAATAATGGACTCAGGGTGCACCACCACTTCAATTTGTTTTGGCGCGACATCAAACAACCAACACGCTTCGATTAACTCTAAGCCTTTATTCATCAAGGTGGCACTGTCCACCGAGATTTTTTGCCCCATGGACCAGTTAGGGTGCTTCACAGCTTGCTTAGGCGTCACTTTAGATAAAGCGTCAAATTGCCAGCCTCGGAATGGGCCACCGGATGCGGTTAATAAGATTTTTTCGATTTGTTGCTGATAGCTTGGATCTTGACCGTATCCCAACGGTAGGGATTGAAAAATGGCATTGTGTTCACTATCAATCGGTAATAATTCAGCACCATGATCATGCACCGCCTGCATGAATAATTGGCCACTCATGACCAATGCTTCTTTATTCGCCAGCAAAACACGTTTACCCGTTTTCGCAGCGGCTAAGGTTGGCAATAAACCAGCAGCACCGACGATGGCAGCCATCACCTGATCGACTTCCGTATCACTGGCAATGTCGATTAACGCCTGCTCCCCGCTTAGCACTTCAACCGCACTACCCGCCTGCTTTAACTTGTCAGATAATTGCGCAGCACAGGTAGCATCCACCATCACCGCATAAGTTGGCTGATGTTGGATGCATTGCTCGAATAACATATCCACCTGAGTGTTTGCACTTAATGCAAATACCTTAAAGGCATCAGCATGACGAGCCAATACATCCAGTGTGCTTTTACCGATGGAACCAGTTGCTCCTAGAACGGTAACGTTTTGCCTCATACGACGAGATTCCACCCGAATACCGTCAGAGCCAAGGCAAACATAGGTAAGGCTGCCGTCATGCTATCGATTCGATCCATGATGCCGCCGTGACCTGGCAATAAATTACTTGAATCTTTAATACCGCGATGACGCTTAACCATACTTTCAATTAAGTCACCCACCACAGACACAAAGGTTATGGCCAATGTAATCACAACCAATAACGCCCATTGAGTCATATCCAATGACAAGCCGGCTTTTTCTTCCAGCAAGTAACCACCGCCCAGTGCAATCACAAATGTGGTCGCTAAACCGCCATAAACCCCTTCCCATGTTTTACCTGGGCTCACTGTAGCTGCTAGCTTGTGCTTGCCAAAAGTACGACCCGCAAAATAAGCTCCCACATCCGCGCCCCAAACCACTAGCATGACGTACATAATTAAATAATCATTAAATGGATAGCTTTTAATTTGAACAAAACCCACCCACATAGGTACCAGAATCGCCAAACCCATCAACATACGAACGACAGGTGTACTCCACACACCTTTAAGCTTTGGGTGTGCTGCTACTAATAAGAACGCTAAAATCCACCAAATGAGCGCCAAATACAGCACATCAATCTCTTGAACCAAGCCTTCGAATTCAATCAACCAAATCAACCCAGCCACGATACCCGCGTAAGCAATGCGACCCACTTGCATTTTCACACCAGAAAGATTGGCCCACTCCCATGCACCAAGGGTGACGATAGCGGCTATGAATAGCTTGAATTGAGCTAATGGCAGATAAAAAATCCCGCCAATCATGATAGGCGCTAACACCAGCGCGGTAAGAATACGTTGCTTCAGCACGTTATTGTTCTTCCTTTAATTGTTCATCTGTACGTCCAAAGCGACGTGTGCGGCTATTATATTGTTCTATTGCCGACCAGAAGTGTGTTTCATCAAAGTCTGGCCAAAGTGCATCACTGAACACCAGTTCCGTATACGCAAATTGCCATAACATAAAATTACTGATTCGTAATTCACCACCTGTACGAATACATAAGTCAGGCTCAGGAAAATCACTTAAACAGGTATACCCTGAAAATACCTCAGGCGTAATATCATCCGCAGAGAGTTTGCCAGATACCACATCTTTAGCAATGTTTTGTGCGGCATGGGAAATATCCCAACGACCACCATAATTCGCCGCCACAACTAAGGTTAAGCCGGTATTATCTTTGGTTAAATCTTGGGCGATATGAATATGTTCTTGAAGAGCTGGAGAGAAACCGGATACATCGCCCATTATGATCAGACGAATATTATGCTCATGAAGCTTTTTGACTTCTTTTTGCAGCGCATTAAGAAATAGCTGCATAAGGGCATTCACTTCTTTTTCTGGTCGCTGCCAGTTTTCGGAAGAGAAGGCAAATAAGGTGAGGACATCGATTTCGAGACGTGCAGCTTGCTCGATAACAATTTTTACGGCTTTTACGCCCGCTTTATGCCCTGCCACACCCGGAAGGTGTCGGCGCTTGGCCCAGCGATTATTCCCATCCATGACAATGGCCACATGACGGGGAATTTTTTCAAATTTTGGCAGCGTAGCTTGCGACATGTGAAAAACCTAATAATGAAACTGCGCCTTAAAAGGCGCAGTACCGCTTCATAAAACTCGGTTAAACCTGCATTAGGTCTTTTTCTTTAACCGCCAATAGAGATTCAATTTCTGCAATGAACTTATCAGTTAATTGCTGAATTTGATCCTGACCTTGACGCTCTTCGTCTTCGCTGATTTCTTTCTCTTTCAACAAGTCTTTGATGCTACTGTTTGCATCACGACGGATATTACGGATAGATACACGACCTTTTTCCGCTTCCGCTCGAGCTTGCTTAATATAATCTTTACGGGTTTCTTCCGTTAACGCAGGCATTGGCAAACGAATGGTTTCACCAGCTGTTGACGGGTTAATACCCAAATCTGATTTCATGATGGCTTTTTCGATTACAGGCACTAAATGCTTTTCCCAAGGAGTAACCGCAAGTGCACGACCATCTTCAACGTTGATGTTAGCCACTTGTGATAATGGGGTTTCGGTACCGTAATAATCGATGGTGATACCATCTAAAATCGCTGGGTTCGCACGACCTGTGCGTACTTTCTTAAACGCATCGATCAGTGCATTCACACTTTTCTGCATACGATCTTGAGCGTCGGCTTTAATTTCATTCAACATTGTTTTCTTCTCCACACACAATCAATGTGCCATCACTGCCACCAACCATGAGTTGTGCCATCATGCCCGGGGTTGCCATATTAAATACACGTAATGGCATTTTGTGATCTCTCGCCAGACAAATTGCTGTGAGATCCATAACACCCAACTGACGCTCTAATACTTCATCGTAAGTTAGGGTTTCAAATTTAACCGCATCCGGATTCTTTTTCGGATCCGCATCGTATACACCATCTACATTAGTGGCTTTTAATACGATATCTGCTTCAATCTCAATACCGCGTAAACACGCTGCTGAGTCTGTGGTAAAAAATGGATTACCAGTACCCGCTGAGAAGATTACGACATCACCGCTATTCAAATGGCGAATAGCACGACGACGGTCATAATGCTCAACAATGCCGCTCATGGGAATAGCAGACATCACTCGGGATTTAATGTTGCTACGCTCCAATGCATCGCGCATAGCTAATGCGTTCATTACTGTGGCCAACATGCCCATGTGATCGCCAGTAACACGATCTAGACCTGCTTGGCTTAAGGCAGCACCACGGAATAAATTACCGCCGCCGATCACCAAACCCACTTGAACGCCAATGCCCACTAGCTGACCCACTTCCAACGCCATCCGGTCCAGCACTTTTGGATCAATACCAAAATCTTGCTCACCTTGAAGCGCTTCACCGCTTAACTTCAAAAGAATGCGTTTATATTTAGGGCTACGATTATCTGCCGGGGGCATAGGTCACCTCTTAATTGCAATACTTTAGTCACGGGCTCTAGCATAAACCCTGACCTTTCACTGCAAAACCCCGGTTCTAGGGGATTTATAAAATAAATCCTAACTAGTTCACCAGGGCTTCTAAATAACCTTTACACAAATGCCGAGCAAGGAAAACCTAACTCGGCATTTAATAGAGCTAAAAAGCTCTAATGCTTAGCCTTTAAGCTGAGCAGCAACTTCAGCAGCGAAGTCAGTTTCTTCTTTCTCGATACCTTCACCTACTTCTAGACGAATGAAGCTAACCACTTCAGCGCCGGCTTCTTTTGCAAGCTTGCCGATAGTAAGTTCTGGGTTCTTAACGAAAGGTTGCTCTAGCAAGCTGTTTTCTTTCAAGAATTTCTGGATACGACCACCCATCATTTTCTCAACGATTTCAGCAGGCTTACCTTCCATATCAGGCTGTGCTTTGATGATTTCTTTCTCAGCGTTTACTACTTCTTCTGGCATATCAGCAGGAGCAAGAACGCGTGGGTTAACTGCAGTTACGTGCATAGCGATGTCACGAGCTAGCTCTTCGTTACCGCCTTTTAGAGAAACAACAGCCGCGATACGGTTGTTTGAGTGAACATAACCCGCTACCAATTCGCCTTCAACTAGCTCAGCACGACGAGGAGAGATGTTTTCACCGATTTTTTGTACTAGTGCTTCACGCTCAGAGCTTAGAAGGCCAGCAACGTCAGTGCTTTTCGCTTCGAATGCAGCGTCTGCTACTTTGTTAGCGAAGTCTAGGAAACCGTCATTCTTAGCAGCGAAGTCAGTTTCAGAGTTGATTTCTACTAGGATAGCTGCAGAGTTATCAGCAGCAGTTTTGATTACTACCACACCTTCAGCAGCAGTACGGCCAGCTTTCTTAGCCGCTTTAAGGCCAGAGTTCTTACGTAGTTCTTCGATCGCTAGATCGATGTCACCATTCGCTTCTTGAAGTGCTTTTTTACACTCCATCATACCAAGACCAGTACGCTCACGTAATTCTTTAACTAATTGTGCAGATACAGCTGCCATCATCGTCACCTAAATTTTTATCTAATCAAAATTCTTTAAAAAAAGGGGGCGAACCCCCTTTAATTGTTACTCAGTAATATGACAAATATTACTCAGCAGCTGGTGCTTCTTCAGCTTTAGCAGGCTCTGCCGCAGGCGCTTGGCCAGCTTCAGTTTTACCTTCGATACATGCATCAGCAACAGCAGAAGTGAAGATCTCGATTGCACGGATCGCATCGTCGTTACCTGGGATTACGAAGTCAACGCCGTCTGGGTTGCTGTTAGTATCCACGATACCGATAACTGGGATACCTAGCTTGTTCGCTTCTTGAATAGCGATACGCTCGTGGTCTACGTCGATTACGAAGATCGCATCAGGTAGGCCGCCCATGTTTTTGATACCACCGATAGAACGCTCAAGCTTCTCCATTTCACGAGTACGCATTAGCGCTTCTTTCTTGGTTAGCTGTTCGAAAGTACCGTCTTTCTTTTGAGCTTCGATATCAGCTAGACGCTTGATAGACTGACGAATGGTCTTGTAGTTAGTCAACATACCACCTAACCAGCGGTGTGCTACGAATGGCATGTTTGCACGCTCTGCTTGCTCTTGGATAACTTTAGAAGCAGCACGCTTAGTACCTACGAAAAGTACTTGGTTGTTCTTAGCAGTCATACCTTTAACAACGTTCAACGCTTCGTTGAAAGCTGGCACAGTGTGCTCAAGGTTGATGATATGAATTTTGTTACGAGCGCCAAAAATGAACTTGCCCATTTTTGGGTTCCAGTAACGAGTCTGGTGACCAAAGTGAACGCCTGCTTTTAGCAGGTCACGCATACTTACTTGTGCCATGATAAATACCTATGTATAGGGTTAGGCCTCCATGTATCCCATAGTCCAATCCTCAGCTTTTTAAGGCTAAAGACACCCAGAAATATGTGTCGATACATGTGCGGATTTATATAAAATTTATACCCTTCGCCGTGCAAGACCGCCAAGAGCGCGCGCTTTATACCATATTTTAGGCCCAAATGGGAAGATATTCTGTCTCTAGAACAGCATATTCACACTCATGTTATTCATCTATTGCCTATAAATGCGTACAATGGCCCCCTTAACTTACCAAGAGCGAATATCTTACCCATGGCTGTGACCATCAAAACTCCAGAAGAAATCGAAAAAATGCGCGTAGCTGGCCGTTTAGCTGCCGAAGTACTGGAAATGATTGGCGAATACGTTAAGCCAGGTGTGACCACAGGTGAACTGGATCGCATTTGCCACGATTACATCGTCAACACCCAGCAGGCCATTCCTGCTCCTTTGAATTATGGTAATCCTCCATTCCCTAAATCCATCTGCACCTCGGTAAACCATGTGATTTGTCATGGTATTCCTAGCGATGACAAAATCCTTAAGAAAGGTGACAGCGTGAACATCGACGTTACCGTCATCAAAGATGGTTACCATGGCGATACCAGTAAAATGTTCTTTGTCGGCGAAGCCAAGCCAGCTGACAAGCGCCTTGTAGACATCACTCAAGAGTGCATGTACAAGGGCATCGCCCTAGTTAAACCAGGCGTACAGCTTGGGGATATTGGCCATGTTATCCAACAACATGCCGAATCCAACTATTACACAGTGGTTCGCGAATACTGCGGCCACGGCATCGGCAAAGGCTTCCATGAAGAACCACAAGTAATGCACTACGGCCGCCCAGGTACTGGCATGGCCCTTAAAGAAGGCATGTGTTTCACCATCGAGCCAATGATCAATCAGGGCAAGCCTCAGAGTAAACTGCTAGGTGATCAATGGACCGTTATCACAAAAGACCGCAAATTAAGCGCCCAATGGGAGCACACGGTTCTGGTGACCAGTGACGGGGTTGAAGTCCTGACTCGTCGCCAAGAAGAAGTGTTTCCTTGGGAGCAATAATCATGGATCAAGGCTTGCTCACAAGGATTTTTGACGAAAGCACATTCAGTCAGGCCCTAGCCGAGGGCAAGCCACCTATCCCCTTATTCAAGGATGCCATTCGTCACAGCCAAGAAGTGATGGATGCGCACTTTCGTGAAAGCCTAGACGCCGTCACCTTAGTCCACGCTCGTTCATGGTTTATGGACCAACTGCTCAAGCACGCTTGGTTACAGTTTTTCCCAGCTAATGCCAATAATATCGCCCTACTGGCTGTGGGAGGCTATGGCCGTGGTGAGCTTCATCCTAAAAGTGACATCGACATCCTGCTATTGAATGCCGACGAAGAAGCCTTCAGCGCCAACAGTGATGCCATGCAAGGTTTCATTACCTTCATGTGGGACATCAAGCTGGATGTGGGTCATGGTGTGCGCACCATTGATGATTGTAAAAACGAAGCCGCAAAAGATCTCACCATTGCTACGAATTTAATGGAAACGCGTACGTTAATTGGTGCTGATGATTTGCGCGAAACCATGCGTGAACTGACTGGCCCAAAACACATTTGGCCCAGCGATGAATTTTTTAAAGCCAAATGGCAAGAACAGCAAGAACGTCACGAAAAACATCACGATACCGATTACAACCTAGAGCCTAACATCAAAAAAGGTTTAGGCGGTTTACGTGATATTCACACCATTGTTTGGGTACTGGAACGTCACTTCGGTAGCCATGAACTAGAGAACCTGACCAAACAAGGCATCTTAACCGATTTCGAATACGGCATGCTGCACCGCTGTCGCGACTTTTTATGGCAGATTCGCTATGCCCTTCACATGGTCACAGGGCGTGAAGAAGATCAAATTCTATTCGACGTCCAAAAAGAAATTGCCGATATTCTAGGCTTTAAAGACAGCAAAAAGCACTCAGCCGTTGAGCGCATGATGCACCAGTATTATCGCTACTCATTGGCACTTAATGAGCTCAATGATCTACTCATGTTGCTTTTCAAAGAGTTAATCATCGATAGCCAACGTGAAATCACCATTGTTCCGATCAACGAATACTTCCAACGTAACAACGATTATCTAGAAGCCAAAGATCCTGACTTATTTACCCAAACACCCAATGCCATGCTTGAGGTGTTTTATTATCTAGCCAGCGACAGTTCATTAAGAGGTGTTCGAGCCAATACCATTCGTGCGCTGCGCGACTGTCGTCATCTCATTGATGATGAATATCGTACTCATCCAGATAACATTCGCACTTTCATGGCCATCCTGCGCAGTAAAGATCATGTGACGCGCGAACTGGATCGCATGCTACGTTACGGTATTCTTGGTCAATACATTCCCGAATTTGGCGCCATCATTGGTCACATGCAGCATGATTTATTTCACAGCTATACCGTAGACCAACACAGTTTACGTGCTATCAAATTCATGCGCAGACTACGTTACGGCACAGAAAAAGAATTATTCCCACTTGCCAGTAAGCTCATACATAACATATCCAAGCGAGAAATTTTATACCTTGCTGCATTACTGCATGATGTGGGCAAAGCATTACCCGGCGAACACGAAATTACTGGCTCTGAAATTGCGGCAACATTTTGCGCACAACACGGCTTAAGCCAAAAGGATGCTGACTTAGTAGTTTGGCTGATTCGCAACCACTTATTGTATTCGCAAACCGCACAGCGTATTGACTTGGCAGACCCAGATGCCATGCATCACTTCGCCACACAAATGGGTGATCGTCGTCATTTGGATTACCTTTTCATTTTTAGTGTGGCCGATATTTATAGCACCAACAAAAAGCTTTGGACTGGTTGGCGCGCGGAGCAAATGCGCACCTTATATAGTGAAACCTTGCATTTAATTCGCCGTGGTTTAGATACGCCAATTGATAAAGATGAATGGGTTAAAGAAACACAGCAAGCTGTGATTGAACGTTTAAGTGAACACGGCTACAGCGAAGAAGATGTCTTCGAAATGTGGGCCAACCCTGGTGATGAATATTTCTTGCGTGAAAGTGTCGACACTTTAGTTTGGCATGCACTGGCACTCTTTAAACACCAAGACGTGAATAAGCCGCTCGTACTGATAGGCGACACCAGCGATAAAGCGTTTGAAGGCGCAACTCAAATTTTCATTCACATGAAAGATCAGCCACACCTTTTCGCCGCCATGACCGCCGCCTTGGATCAGCTACACCTAAACATTCAAGATGCTCGTATCATTACATCTGCCAACAACAATGCTTTGGATACTTACATTGTATTGGATGAAAACGGCGAACCCATTAGTGAAGACATTCGATTAGAGAAAATTCAACGCACACTGGAAGAAGCGCTATCGCATCCAGAAGAATTCCCTCAGTTGATTCAACGCCGAACATCACGCCAATTAAAGCAATTTGAATTCAAACCAGTAGTGAATATGAGTAATGACCCATTCACTAAACGCAGTTGTTTAGAAGTGATCGCGCCCGATCGACCAGGACTTTTAGCACGAATGGGTAAGCTCTTCATGGAATATGAGTTATCTTTGGAAACCGCTAAGATTCTCACCGAAGGAGAAAAGGTAGACGATATTTTCTACATTACAGATAAAAATGGCGATCCGATTAGCGACCCTGAATTCTGCCGCCAATTACAAAGTGCTGTAATCGAAGCCTTAACCGAACAGGTTGAGCTACAAGCCAGCATTTAAAATCGATTCCTTTAAAGCAAAAAAGCGCAACCCATTACGGTTGCGCTTTTTTTATAGCTCTATCAAATTAATTTATTTTACTGGCGCCATCGACTTAAGTAGCTTTCACATTCTGCCTCAGGATCACCCGCTTGGATAATGGCACTGACCATAGCAATGGAATCAACGCCCATTGCCTTTACATGTTCAAAACGCTCATCATGAATCCCCCCAATGGCTACCATGGGAAAGTCCTGCAATAGCTTACGCCATATGTTTAACCCTTTCGCTCCTTGAGGAGTCCAAGGCATCTCCTTAGTTTGTGTTGCATAAACAGGTCCAAAGGCAATATATGAAGGCTGTATGGTTTTGGCTCTTGTCACCTCATAAAAACAATGACTACTTAAACCCAAACGCAAACCTGCATCTTGAATGGCCCGTAAATCTGCATCATCAATGTCTTCTTGACCAAGGTGCACACCATAAGCACCACACTCAATGGCTAGCTGCCAGAAATCATTAATAAAAAGCTGACAAGCATACCGCTCTGCAATCGCTACTGCGTTTTTAATTTCTGTTTTTAGCGCATCACCAGATAAATCTTTGATGCGAAGTTGAGCAATTTTAACGCCTAAAGGCAATAGCCTCTGCAACCAAACAGCTCGATCAACAATCGGATAGACGCCCAACTCACTTTCACATCTCGGGAAATCAAAATCCTGCTCAACAACTTCACGATACAAATTCGGCAATGAATAACTGGTCGCGCTCTCTTCTTTAGATAACAAAACTGAAAATCTTTCAATTTGGTCGAAATTAAATCCGCCAGTAGCATCATCTAAAGCATAAGGTTGTTGCCAACCTTGATGCATAATCGTCTTGGCAATCACAGCAGCATCTGCAAAGTTATAATGAAGCGCATGTGCACCTGCAATCAAGGAGGCCATAGCACAACCGGTTCCTCGATTCATGCCATGCCCAAATCGTTCATGATTCAAATAAAAATAGCGCTCATTAGAGAGATATAAATCTTGAGTGGGTGCTTCGCTATGCCCCCCTTTAATATAAATATGTTGCACACCTTTTTGTAAAAAGATTTCTCCCATTTGCAAAGGTGAAATGGAGTGGCAATTTTTTACACCCAAGAAATGTAACAGAGCAGTCGCTTCAATAAAATTTGGCGTTAGCATCGTGACTTTTGGCAACAGCAACAAAGCCGCCGCCAAACGTTCATCATCCGACACCTCCCCTTCACTACTCATAGCTAAAACCGGATCATAAATAATGGCTTTATCTTGAAAAATTTCATGCTCAATTAAGCATTTAGCCAATTCAAGATTAGGCATAAAACCGATTTTAATCACAGAAAAAATATCCTGCTGATGCAAAGCATCCAATTGGTTTTTAAACACCTCTAACGAGGTTGCGTTGACTCGGAAAAAATCAAACTGATTTTGCGCAGTATTGGCCGTTATACAACTGGCACAATGAATATCGAGTACCGATAAGGCTCTTTGATCCATTGCCACACCTGACATGCCTAAAGGATCATGAGCAGAAATGCTTAATACAGCGGGTTTTTGTGAAATATTCATTAAATATCCGAAACCTGATGCCAAAACGGCTTTCCAACTACCGGAGTGCTCGCGCTGGCTTTTTGCTGCTCTTGCATGCACCCAGCTAAAAATGCATTTCGACCGGCTTCAACCGCATATGAAAACGCTTTCGCCATTAACACGCTGTCCTGTGCTTTTGCTATGGCAGTATTTAATAGCACCCCATCAAATCCCATTTCCATTGCTTGCGCTGCATGACTGGGCTTACCCAGTCCAGCATCTATAATCATGGGAATATTAGGGAAACGCTCACGCAATAGTTGCAACGCATATGGGTTCATCAAACCTTTTCCCGTACCGATCGGTGCTCCCCAAGGCATGAGAATATTGCACCCAACCTCCAATAATTTTTCACATAAAATTAAATCGTCAGTACAATATGGAAAGACTTCAAAACCCTGACCTATCAACTCCTTAGCAGCTTCAACTAATTGAAATGGATCTGGCTGTAGAGTGTAATCATCACCAATGACCTCAAGTTTCACCCAGTTAGTATTGAATAATTCTCTGGCCATTTGCGCGGTTACGATGGCTTCTTTCGCACTAAAACAGCCAGCTGTATTTGGTAATAAATAACCAGAACTTGATTTAAAATTCTGCAAGAACTGCCAAAAAGTATCATTATCATCTTGCTGACTATGGGCCATTTGTCGACGCAATGACACTGTGACTATTTGAGATCGAGACGCTTCAATGGCATCTTGCATGACCCTTGGTGACTCATACATAGCCGTACCAATCAACAGTCGACTGGAAACGCTTTGCCCGGCAATATTGAATGAATGCATCTAGCCTCCCACCACGGCAGTCAGAACTTCAATTTCATCATTTTCTTGAAGTGTATAATCTTGCCATTCATTTTTAGGTATCAAACTTTGATTAACCGCCACCACGCTTCGCTTTAATACCATCTCACTATCATTAAGCTGACTCTGCATGACTTGTAATAACGTTTGCGGTTCAGCTAAAAAAATCGCATCACCATTAAATCGAATATTCATCTGTCTGCCCTTGAGATTGAAATAAAAAATCTGGGTGCGTTAACGCTTTTTCAATGACAGCAGGCGCTAATAAGTACCCATGACGATACAAGCCGTTAATGCGAGTTAACCCTTTTACAATATGGATATAAGGCTGATGATCTAAACAAGCTGGTCTTACACCCGAATGCATACTAATAATACGTGCCTCCGCAAATCCCGAGTGCAAACTATAAGCCGCTGACAACAGCTCTAAGGCAGAGCGCACACTCACTGGGCCGTTATCCGCGCTTTGAATTTCCGTAGCGCCCACCACGTAATGATGATCTTCTCTAGGTACGATATACAGTCGATACCTAGGATGCATGAGTCTCACCATGTGCTGCAAATTAACCTCAGGTGCATGCAGCAACAGGCGCTCACCGCGTACACCGTATAACGGCACATCCGCCTTTGCGGCTAAGCCACGGCAATCAAATACCCAATCATAAACTTCACCATCGACGACATGAGGCTTGATGCCACGAACATGACGACAAACCCAATCGCCATTCTTTCTAATATTGGCATGCAATGCAGAAAGTACTTGATGGCTGTCTACTTGCGCTTCATGTTTCAGCCACAGTCCAGTATTGAAGTTTTCTAATTCAGGTTCCAAATCTAAGACATTAACGGATTCAACTGCTTGCTGATGGTCATTGGGTAACTTGGCTCGAATACCTTGAGAAAATTGTTGAAAACTTCCCAAGTCTTGATGATGTGCAACGACCAAGGTACCTGTACTTCTGTAAAAAATACTGGCGCCTTGCTGCGATAATTCATCCAATATTTTTGGCCATAAGTTTAACGAACGCAGACCAAGATCATAAACATCCGTATTAGCACTTTCGAGTTCAGCCACAGGTGCCAGCATACCCGCAGCAGCGTATGAGCAAGTATCTTCTGTCGATCCTTTATCATACACAGTGACATGGTGTTGCTTTTTTATCAGCTCATATGCCAGCACACTGCCACATATGCCAGCACCTACAATGGCTACCTTCATGCTATTTCGTTCGCATCTTGAGATTGCGGAATATAAACTTCGCTGCCTAAGGCTTTAAACTCAGCACTTTTTTCCGCCATGGCTTTATCTATTTCATCTTTTGAATAATCACGCACTTCTTGTGAGATTTTCATAGAACAAAATTTAGGGCCGCACATGGAACAAAAATGCGCAACTTTAGCGCTGTCTTTAGGTAAGGTTTCATCATGGAATTCACGAGCCGTTTCAGGATCTAATCCAAGATTAAATTGATCTTCCCATCTAAATTCAAAGCGTGCCTTAGACAACATGTCATCACGGTAACGAGCACCGGGATGCCCTTTTGCTACATCCGCTGCATGTGCCGCTAATTTATAGGTGATGATTCCCGTTTTTACATCATCACGATTTGGTAAACCTAAATGCTCTTTAGGTGTCACGTAACACAGCATGGCACAACCAAACCATCCAATCATTGCCGCACCTATCCCCGATGTAATATGGTCATAACCTGGAGCGATATCTGTGGTTAAAGGCCCTAATGTATAAAATGGCGCTTCATCACA
>JABXIK010000084.1 GCA_013373125.1 Gammaproteobacteria bacterium
ACCGCCACGTGATAACTCAACAACTGCAACGGAATGATGTACAAAATCGGCTCCATCAAGTCACTACATGACGGCATGCTTAATACCTTCATGTTGTCTGTGCTTGTCACCTTGGCTTTTTCATCGGCGAATACATACAGTTCACCACCACGGGCGCGTACTTCTTCAAGATTGGATTTCAGTTTATCCAACAATTCGTTTTGCGGCGCCACGGTGACGATGGGCGTGTCTTTATCTACTAGAGCCAATGGGCCGTGTTTTAATTCACCCGCTGGGTAGGCTTCGGCATGAATGTACGAAATTTCTTTTAGCTTCAATGCGCCTTCCATAGCAATTGGGTACATGGCACCACGGCCAAGGAATAAGCCATTGTGTTTTTCGGCGAAGCCTTGGGCGAGGGCTTCGATGTCTTTATCCATGGCGATGGCTTGTTCGATTAATTCTGGCAGCTTCACTAAGTCTTTTACGATTTCTTCTTCTACCTGATCCACCATGCCGTGACGACGACCAAGAGCGATTGTGAGCATCATTAACGCCACCAATTGCGAGGTGAACGCCTTGGTGGAGGCGACGCCGATTTCAGGGCCAGCATTGGTCATGATGGCTAAATCCGATTCACGCACTAACGATGAACCCGGCACATTACAAATGCTTAAACTAGCGGTGAATCCCATTTCTTTGGCTTTACGCAGTGCCGCTAGCGTGTCCGCGGTTTCGCCAGATTGTGAAATGGTAATGAACAAGCTGTTAGGTAATGCCACGGTTTTGCGGTAACGGTATTCACTGGCCACTTCGATCTGACATGGAATGCCCACCAAGCTTTCGATCCAATACTTAGCCACCAAACCCGAATGGAAAGAGGTGCCACAGGCAATAATTTGTACCGCTTGGGTTTTATCAAATACGTCTTTGGCTTTAATACCAAAGGCTTGCTCTAACAAACGAGTTTTACTGATGCGACCTTCAAGACAGTTACGAATCACTTGCGGTTGTTCGTAAATTTCTTTCATCATGTAATGACGGAATTCACCTTTGTCTGCGGCATCCATTTTGTGCTCAAACACAGACACATCATGAACCACTTCAGCATTGTCTTTGTCCCAAACGTGTACGTGGTCAGTGGTTAACTCGGCCACGTCTCCTTCATTTAAAAAGATAAAACGGTCGGTTACTTGTAGAAGGGCCAGTTGGTCAGAGGCAATGAAGTGCTCGCCACTGCCCACACCAATCACCAGAGGAGAACCTTGGCGTGCCGCCACGAGCTTGCCCGGATGATCCGCACTGATCACGCCTAACGCATAGGCACCATCTAAACGCTTGATGGTTTCTTTTACCGCATCGGTTAATGATGAGGTTTTTTGTAAGTTCTGATGAATTAAATGCACCACCACTTCGGTGTCGGTTTGCGATAAAAATTCATAACCCGCGGCTTTTAATTCTTCACGCAGTTCTTCGTAATTTTCGATGATGCCATTATGTACGATGGCCAAACGCTCACCCGACATATGCGGGTGGGAATTGGCTTCGGACGGTTTACCATGGGTGGCCCAACGGGTATGGGCAATGCCGGTTTTACCAAAGAAAGGCTCGGCGGCGATGCCGTCTTCTAATTCTTTAACCTTACCCATACGACGACAACGCTCGATCACGTTGGCATCATTCAATACGGCTAAGCCTGCGCTGTCGTAACCACGATACTCAAGACGACGCAGACCTTCTAACAAAATGTCATTCACATTACGTTGGGCAATACCGCCCACAATTCCGCACATTTCAATTCTTCCTAAATTTACATGGCTTCGGATATTACCAAAGCACTTTTAATTCCGCTTTGTCAGACGTCTGGAGTCAGAGGTCAGACGCATTAATCAAGCTTCCGACGTCCGACACCCAACGTCTAGCCAATTACTTTTTAGTAGGTCGCTGCCAGTTTAAATTCACCTGCTTACCACGGGCCACGGCTAACTTATCCACTTCCACTTCTTTGGTAATGGTAGAGCCTGCCCCCACGGTGGCACCTGCGCCAATTTTTACCGGCGCCACAAGGGACGAGTTTGAGCCAATAAACGCACCGTCGCCGATTTCGGTTTTAAATTTATTCACACCATCATAGTTACAGGTAATTGTGCCGGCTCCCACATTCACATTTGAACCTATGAGTGCATCACCAATATAGGTTAGGTGATTCACCTTACTGCCTTCGCCAATAACGGATTTTTTCACTTCGCAAAAGTTACCCACTTTCGCGCCGTTTTCTAATACCGCACCAGGACGCAGGCGAGCATAAGGGCCAATGTCACAAGCTTGTTTCACATCGGCATCTTCTAAATGGCTAAATGCTTTGACGCTTGTGCCAGCGGCAATGGAAGAATTCTTCACGATGCAGTTTGCTTCGATGTGCACGCCATCCCCTAACACCACTTGGCCTTCTAAAATCACGTTGGCATCAATGACCACGTCACGACCCACGGTTACTTGCCCGCGAATATCCAAACGGGCTGGGTCTAATACCGTCACCCCTTGGGTCATAAGATCTTGAACCAATCGCGCCTGATACCAACGCTCTAATTCAGCCTGTTGTGCACGATTATTTACCCCAAAGGTTTCTTCGGCAAATTCCGGCTGTAAGGTTTCCACTTCGATACCAGCGGCTACGGACATAGCGATGACGTCCGTTAGGTAATATTCACCCTGTGCATTGTCATTAGACAGTTTAGGTAGCCACTCATGAAGTTTCTCGGTTGGAACCGCCAAGATGCCGGTGTTCACTTCTTGTATGGTCAGCTCAGACTCGCTTGCGTCTTTGTGCTCCACAATGGCTTTTACCTTATGGTTAGCATCACGCACGATGCGCCCATAACCGGATGGGTCATCCATATTGACCGTTAACAGACCCACATTGCCTTGCTGAGTGATCTTAACTAAGGCTTCTAAGGTGTGGCTTTGAATCAGGGGCACATCACCATAAAGAATCAAGGTCACACCAGATTTCGCTAGGTTTTCCAGCGCCATCATGACAGCATGACCCGTGCCTTTTTGCTCGCTTTGCAGTGCAAATTGAATGTCTTGTTCGTCACCAAACCGCGCCTTCACCTGATCCGCACCATGGCCTACCACTACGTGCATGGCGTTGGCATTGACTAAGCGGGCACTATCGATCACATGGCCCAACATGGGCTTACCGGCGATCGGGTGCAACACTTTTGGCAAATCGGATTTCATACGGGAGCCTTGTCCCGCGGCTAGAATAACGACATCAATCATAGGAGTTCTCTTATCTTCCGCTGCGGCCATTTTGTCTAGCAAGTAATCAACCTAGCTAGAACATCCATTTTATTAGGCCTTATGTCAAAGAATGCCTGACACTGTTTAAAAAAGGTTGTTCAGTCTATTGAGTTTGTTAGGATTTACAATCCACTTTGTCACAAAATAAATGACAACAATGAAGTTAAACAGTCTGACACAACTTGGCCTCACCGAACGGGAAATTGCCGTGTATCACGGCCTGCTGTCTTTAGGTCCTGCTTCCATTCGAGATCTAGCGGCAAAGGCCCAGCTCAACCGTGGTACCACCTATGAAACCCTGAAAATATTGGTTTCCAAAGGCATGGTGAATTACTTACCCAAAGGCAAACGCCGCGTGTTTCAGGCGGAAGATCCTGAACGTTTATTGGATTTAGCCGAACAGAAACGCCACAGCCTTGAGCAAACCTTGTTGGAGCTAAAGACGGACATCATTCCAGGACTCAAACATTTAAAAACCGACATGGTGGCGGGCAACGTGCGCTTCTATGAAGGGGATGATGGGGTAGAACTGGTACTGCGAGATATCTTAAGCAGTGTGGATCGCAGTAAACAAAAGCAATACAGCGTGATCTCCACCCAGGCGTTACGTGAACATTTATACCGGCCTTTCCCTAACTTTACCAAGCAGCGCGTCGCCAAGAATATTAAGGTGCGAGTCATCGCCATTGGCGACGGCGGCGACGAAGCGGAACTGGCTGAACGTAAATGGTTACAAGGGAAAGGGGACGCGTCTTATATCGCTATTTATCCACCTAAGGTGGCCATGATCAGCTTGGCAGATAATAACTATCCGGTGGTGGTGGTGATTGATAGTGATGCCATCGCTGGCACACAACAAATGATGTTTGATACCTTGTGGGGCGCCCTTTAAACGGCGCATCCATCCTGTGGTCGTCGTAATTGACTGGGACCCCACCTCCCAATCCTTCAAAGTCAGCCTTATAAGCTAGCGTTATTAAAACAGACCTTCTGATCACAATACTTGGTTTTGTGATCAAGCCTACATTAGGAAACACTAAAGTGACGAATGGTCGATACTCTTACTTATATAGGGGACTAAAATGGAGGTATCTATCTTAAGTGTTTAAGGAGTCATCTCATGAATAGAAAGCATCTATTAGCCACAGCGGTATCTGCATTGTTTTTATCTGCCTGTGGATCTTCTGACAGTGATAACGCTAAGTTGAGTTTATCTCTCACCGATGCGCCTGCCACTGGAGTGACTGCGGTAAACATCCACATTAACAGCATTGAATTGAAGAAAAACAGCGACACTTTCACCTTTGAAATTGGCCAAAGCTTCAACTTACTCGACTTGCAAGGCAGTGCTAGCCAAGGCTTACTAACCGACGTGTCATTGCCTGCCGGTCAATATCAATACATTCGCGTGGATGTGAATTCTGAGTTGAGTAACTTAAACGTCGGCGACACTCAGTATGATTTTGATATCCCAAGCGAAAGCCAGTCTGGTCTGAAATTAAATTCGCCATTTACACTCAGTGCCAATGGCAATGCTAACTTCACGTTAGACTTTGACGTGGCCAAATCTCTAAGTTTCAGTAACCAAGGCTATAAAATGCGCCCAACTATTCGCATTGTGGACAACAATGAGATTGGCCATATTGCTGGTAGTGTTGCATCAGAAATTATCAACACATGTGATGCCGCCAAAGTGTATGCGTTTGAATCTGACGCGGCGTTTTCTGATATGAGCGATACAACAGGTCCCATTACCAGCAGCTTAGTGACTTACAATGAAGATCAAACCGCGTATGAATATGAGTTAGGTTTCCTAGAAGTGGGGGACTACCGCATTGATTTAGTCTGTGGTGAAGACGACCCAACCGTCGCTGATGAAGCAGGTGTAACCAGTTACGATAACAAACAAGTGAGCGTCACCGAAAAACAAACCACCACTGCCGATTTTGAAGTATTGATTAATTAAACGTTTAAAATCTTAGATATAAAAAAGCCGCTCTATGAGCGGCTTTTTTATTGAACATCCATGTGTCACTGAGCAAATTCAGGGCAGGTTTCACTGCGGATGTCATTCAAGTCGTACTGCATATAGCCTGCTTCACCAAACACATCGGTGCCGTTCAAATAATACTTACCGGCTTCTTCATTTGGGTTGTGGATGTTAAACCCCAATACCTTGGCGATTTGTTGGCTAATTAAATAATGGTTAGACAAACACCCGATCTCAGATTTAATCCGCTCAATTTCAGTTTGCGGCAAATTCACCCCATAAAACATGAATGGCACACGGGCCATATCAATATCCACCGCATTATGGCCAAAGCGTCCATCTTGACCCGTTAGCTCGCCATGATCTGGCGTAAAGAAGATATACGTTGGCTTGTTCGAATCTTTAAAGAACTCATAAATATCCGCAATCACTTTCTGTGTGTACAACACAGAGTTGTCATAGCTGTTCAACATGTAGTCTTTATACGGCTGACCTTCCACCGGATAGACTTCTTGCTCTTTGGGATAGTTATCCACATAAGGGCCGTGAGTACTGCGCATATGCAAGGTAATAAATTGCGGTTGATCGTAATCCAGATTCATTGCCTGTAATTCAAGCAATAAGCGATTGTCGTATTCGCCATCGTAATCCAATAAATGCTTATTTTCTTTCCAAGTATCAATATCACCCAATGAGAAAGAATAGGTTAAACCACCGGCATTCTTTTGCGTCGTAATGTAGTGGGTATTAAAGCCTTGCTGCTTAGCCAAACGGAACAGCGAGGTATCCATCTTACTCACATGCGCCGTATTGTTTGGCTCATACACCCCGTTAAAAAACAACGTCAAAGAAACACGAGTAGAAACTGCACTTGAGATGGCAGGGATATAGATAAAGTTTGGATCATCCTTATATGCCATCAAGTCAGGATTGGTGTTTCGCTCATAGCAGTACAACTCCATGTTGTAATAGCTCAAACTCTCACCCATGAGCATGACGATATTCGCATCCACAGCCTTGCCTTTAGTGACAACGTAAGGCTCGTAACTTGGCATACCTTTGCGCAAGCCCACGACAATCTTAATTTGTCGTGCAGCAAAGAAAGACACACTATACAAACCATTCTTCACCGCAGAGTGGGCGATATTCGGCTGGTACTTTTGTGAGGCTTCTGAGCGCAAGGATTGTAAGAAAGGCAAACTTAATAGCAGTACAAACAACACCCAAATATAACGAATGGTGTAACTGGTTTTATGTAGCTTGTTATATGTGAAGTAGGCGAGGGCATAAAATGCCATGGATAAGAAAAACGCTGGCAACATGAACTTCAAGCCGTCCGCAAAACCAATGAGGGCATCGTGCATTTCGCGCATCATCAATACCATATCGAAGGCACTATAGAAGCCACCAAAGTAGGTAAAGTACATGAGCTGTGTGGCCTGCATTAACGCCAACACAAGCAATACGATCTTATTCAACCAAGGCGTCGGGCTCAGCACCATAAGCACCATTAACACCAAGGTAATGGCAATGCTCTTGAAATCATAACCCGCTTGATAGTTATGATTGAACAGGCCGTAGTGATGTCTGGCATCAGAACAAACGCCCAAAGGGCGGCCAGTATGAATAGAGAGTGTTTAATTCTTTGTACGGAAATCACCTTCATTTTCTTTCGCCCGAATTGTAATGAAAGTGACACAAGAAGTCAGAAGTTCTTACCAAACCAATAGATCTATGTAGTATCCCTTTCTATTGATTCTAGTGAGGCTTATTTCTTTTAATAGGCATCTACCTTAAACGATTAACGCTTCACCAATTTTTCACGGATGTATTTCATATTACAAATCTGCGTCACGTGAATTCAGCTTGGTAAGTTTAAGGTCGGCTGCTCTTAAATAACAAACATAAAAAAACCCGCTCCTGTTGCCAGTGCGGGTTCTTTCTTTGAATAATCATTAATTAAAAAATTACCGCTTACCCAATTTTTCGCGGATCTGCTGCGCAGTAGCGAATCTGAGCCATGCTGTTCATGCAAGAGTGCAAGCTGAGGCTCAGCTTGCTAAGGATCTTAAATCTTGTGTCACAAATAACAGGCATAAAAAAACCCGCCTAAGCGGGTCTTTTCATTTGAACAATCATTAATCGAAGATTAACGCTTACCCAATTTTTCGCGGATCTG
>JABXIK010000012.1 GCA_013373125.1 Gammaproteobacteria bacterium
CTGTATGAGCATAAAGTATTTGTTCAAGGGCAAATTTGGGGGGTAAATAGCTTTGATCAATGGGGTGTTGAGTTGGGTAAACAATTAGGTGATCAAGTGCACGAGGCTCTGATGGCAGAGCGTGATGCGGATATATCCAAAGACTTTGATTCATCAACCTTGGGTCTTATCAACGCCTTTAGAAATATGAAAAATAAGCTTTAAAAATCACTACCGTTCTAAAAAAGCAAAACTTAAAAATGTAATAAAAAGGCTTAGAGCCAAAATGAAAGCGGGTTGAGCCACTGCTAACATTACTAACCCTGAGCCTATCCACATATTCTTCACAAATTCCAATCTTTGCTTGTAGGCATTGGTTTTGCACCATCGGTATTCATCTGTGTTTTTGGAAATACCGAAGATATTAATTAGAAATTCAATGAACCTTTCCATATCAACCCCCAAACTCTTATTTAAAGCCTAATTGAGAATTGGGAGTTTGCGAGAAAAATCCTGAAAAAATCTGAGTAAAAAAGTGCTAATAAAATATTCCCATAATGAGGGTATTTATGCACTTTTTTAGGGCGGAAAGTTAATTGGTTTTCTGATCGTAGACTGCAACCACTTGTCGACTGAGAGCCACAAGCTCGCCGCTAGATGAGTATATTTTCGCTTCGGTATGAGCCAGTCCAGATTGAGCTTGAGCCACTTCACACTCATAAAAAAGAGCAGAGTTAGCCTCTAATTGGCTTCTAGGGTGAATGAACTCCACGTTCCAAGTGACACTACTTGCTGGGGCGGGTTGCTTTAATAGCGGTAACACCGCTGGCGGCCATGCATCAATCAGAGCAAGAATATTGCTGTCATTTAACTCATCAGAGGGTGCTTCAAATTTCATCCATCCTGTAATAGGTTGGTTGTCAGATCCACTAAACGGAAAGTTTTTCCCGTTCAATCGTATATCAATATGTTGAATGAAATTAGGAATCACGCCTGGGATAAAAGGGAATTTATTAGCGTCTGACAGAACGGGTAAGTTTTCGTGGCGGTTTGCATTCACCTCAATACCTGAAGGGCGCTCACTAGCGAAGCAACAGGTAATCAGGGTTTTGATTTGACCAGCTTGCGTGAGCATAGCTTGCACATGTGTGACGGACTTCCCTGAAGAAATGACTTGGTGATTGAGGTCAAAAACTTCATTGGCAATGAGGGCTCCGCAAAAATGTACATTCACCGAGCGTAGTTCTCTGTCTGTGAAGCCTGTATTGGCTTCAATATGGGTTAGCAGCAATGCGGCGGTTAAACCTCCAAATACGCTGCGTCCTTGCGCCCATGAGTCATCAATAGCGAAGGCTTTGGAAGACTTCGCTAATGTTAAATATTCTTGAAATGACTTCATAAGGTGGCCTCTTAAAAAACCGACCTAGTATTCTGTCTCTGCGCAGTGAAAGCAAACAAAAGATTGTTTCAAAATCTTGATAAACCTTGGAGTCTTGCAGGTAATTTGTTAATTTCGAGAACCCGAATATAAAAATAAAAGGATAAAAATATGACAATCGCTTACTGGTGTGTGTTTGCCGCAATCTTATTACCCTTATTGTTTACGGCGTTGGCAAAATTTACGGGTAATTACGGCCCTAGAGCAAACCTAGCGCCACGAGAATTTCTAGATGGGTTAGATGGTTTTCGTAAACGGGCAAACTGGGCTCAACTTAATACCCATGAATCAATTCCTGCATTTATGGCGGCAGTTATCATTGCTCACCAAATGCAAGGTGATCAATCTATGATCGATGCGTTGGCGGTAAGCTATATCATCTTACGTATTGTTTATGGTTTTTTATACATGGCCAACAAGGGCCTGCCACGTACCATAGTATGGACCGCGGCACTGTTGTGTACGCTTGCTCAGTTTTTCACATTTTGATCATAAATCAGAAAAGTGAAATGAGTTAAGATCAGCGCCATCCTCAGATGCGCTGGATTTGCTGGTTTTATCTTGGATTGTCACTGTATCAACACGACAGCCTTCATAGCTTGAACCGCTGTCGTCCTGCGTAAAATCATAGCTGTAAGATTCGCCGGTTTTAATGACAGCAATATGGGAGTTACCATTTTGATTACGATTATCACATTCGCTTAAGTGAATGGAAATTTGTGCTTCTTCTGGATAGCTCTCGTAGGTTTCATCGTTCCATGAAATTTCGTTAAGGGTAAAGCGTTTATCTTGGATGAGGAAATGGGCATCGTAACCAGCCACTTTACAATGACCATCAATTTTTCCTTTTAACCCAAGGGATAAGAAGTTCACAACGCCTGTATTGGCAGGCTCTTGCGTAAACAGATTATCAAAATTACTACGTTCACCTGTGACAGTGGAATTACCTGAGTATGACATGTCGAAAGTACAGCCCTGCGAAATGCTAATTTCGTCGTTCATGCATTTCGTGAAGCCTTCTGAAGAAGCAGAGAACAGGCTATAACAGGTGTCAAAATCATTACTTTGACCAAGATCACTCACCGCAATGTTATCGATGAGTATATGTTTGGCACTACTCCCATTCGAGGCAATTGAAAGCGGAGTAAAGGTTGCATCGGCCAGTATTTCTAAGCTAATGCTTTCAAAACCTTGCGTGTTACTTTGATAAACATTCGTGCTGTCACCAAATTTTACAGTGAGGGATTTGGCCTCTTCGGTGTTATTTGCTTGAATGGCGTAAAGCAAAACGACTTGATAGCGATTACCTGAAACCGTAGGAATCATGGTCTGTAAATGGATCGTTAAAGGAGATGTATCGTCGAGCCCGCAGGCACTTAAATTACCTTCCATCATGCCTAACATGTTTTCATTACCACCAAGACTAAACACACTGGCTTTAGCGAGTTTGTGTTGAGCAGGGCACAATAAATCTGCTAAATCGCTATCCATATCGATGGGGTCGTAACCTAGTAATTCGGCTAAAAGTGCAAGACCGTCTTCTTGCCAAGAAACTTTGAAACGGACTTGGTTTTCACTCACATAATCGCTATTTGCGGGCGTTTGAGTGAAACCATAGTGGGTATAAACGAAGTTATCGCCATTATAAAAGTCGCTAAAGGTTTGCGTTGCAAAGCCCTCTGCGGAGTCGATGTCATTGGCAGTATTTGCAATGTAAGGCTCTGGGTCCACATCATTGGCTAAACCGTCGCCGTCAATGTCTGGGTCGGAGTTATCGCCAATGCCATCACCATCAGTATCGGCCCACTCGGTGGGATCAAATGGGAAAGCATCCGAGTTATTTACGTAATCATCATTATCTATGTCACTATCACTGTTATCACCAATGCCATCGTTATCGGTATCGTTCCATTCTGACCCATCCAGAGGGAAAGCATCGAGGGTATTAGTGTAATGATCACCATCTATATCGGCATCCGAATTATTCCCTATGCCGTCATTATCGTTATCTAACCATTCACTTGGGTCTAGTGGGAAAGCATCGAATATATCCAGTGCAGGGTCGTTATCATCGTTATCGTCTTTGTTATTGCCAATACCATCGCCATCTGTGTCCACCCATTCTGTTGGGTCTAATGGGAAGGCGTCGCGGGAATCATTTACAAGGTCGCCGTCATCGTCGGAATCAAAGTTATTGCCAATATTATCGCCGTCGGTATCGACGCTTTCACTTTTATCAAATGGAAACGCATCTAAGGTGTCGGAGACACCATCGTTGTCGTCGTCAGGGTCTGCATTGTTACCGATATTATCCTGGTCATAATCTTCTGTTTCAGTCGGGTCTAACGGGAAGGCATCGAGGTAGTCAGGCACACCGTCATTGTCAGAATCTTTATCTTTTGGATCTTGCGGTGTAATAACCGGTTCTTCTTCTACCGGAGCTTCATCTGTGCCAAGCGGTAGTAAATCTAATTCAGTGATGTCATCTATGATGTCATCCAATGTACCATCAGGAAGATCAGGGTATTCTTCATTCAAGATCTCAATGATTTCTTCATCATTTAAAATGGGCACGTCTGAGTTATCAGCCGGTGGTACAGAGGGGAGTTCGGTGACAGGGAAATCGACAACCTCAGAATTTTCATGCACTTTCTTATAACGAATGTAAGTGGATTCGCTGACGATACTAAGGGTTTCATCTTCTGTGGAGCAATCCAAAACCACTCTTAAATCCATGGACTTTTTAGCATTAGCATTGCACTGGGGTAATCCATTGGAGGAAACATCGCCAGCATATTGAATACTACAAGCTTCAGGCATAGTGATTACGCCATTGGTGTCATTGGCATTACGATCAAACACAGCTGACCAGGCGTTACTGTAAATATCCAAGGTCTTGTCATTCTTAGTACTCCATGCGCGGATGCCTGAGCCGGAGTAATACTTGTTGTTTTGGCTTTGCTGGATGCTCGCTGATGCTTGGCCATTAAAAATTAAGAATGCTGGGCTGGCCGAGGTGCGATAAAGCTGATTATTGATGGTGATATCAACGGTGGACGCCATCCAAGTACCGTCTAGGCATGCGTGTTGGGCGAGTATCTTACCGTCATCTTCAACAGGAGTAGGAGCTGGGGCGGTATCGCAGCCAGCGAGACAGACTATGGCTATTGAAGATAATAGCAGCTTCATGTTGTTAACCTAGATTACTGATTCCTGAAGATTAGTAATGATTTGTCAAAATTTGAAAGACGAAACAAGCGCATCTAGGCAGTTCATTATTGCCTTTAATTGTTATGGTAATGAGTTAGGAGAGTTAGGGGATTTTAGTATCAGGGCGCTATATAAATGTCGTTTGAAGTATCGCGATATGCTAAATAATGCATCGGAGCTGGCATGAATCATTATTTTTATTAAAAGAAGCATATCCAGTTATTTCTTCATGCAAAAATAGCCTTATGGTAAAAGTAGGCGGAAGATACCACCGCCTAACTCTCCACCGTTCCGTAATTCAATATAACCAGTACGGTCTCGATTTTTATGCATTTCAGCTATTTGAGAGGCAAAGTAAAGGCCCAATTTGGTACTGCCGCTGCGGAAATCAATACTGTCTGATTTCTGCCCTGGGTTTTGCATCATTTCCTTTGGGTATCCCTTCCCATCGTCGCAAATCTCCACACACAGGTAATCATTTTCATGTTTGATGTTAATTTGAATTTTACTGTTTGTGTAGCGCACTGTGTTGACGATGATGTTATTGATGATACTGGCCACTAAGTCAGGGTCGAAGTACCACATCTCTTCTTCTTCGCCATTTATGGTGAGTTCAAGGTTATATTTTTGTAAGAGCGGCTGATTTTTTAAATGCTGCTCATTGATAATTTCCCAAATGTCATGTTCATCAATCACCACATGTAGGTGATCTTTTTGTAAGCGATAAACCCCCAAAAGGTGAATTAAATCGTTGTTTAAGCGACTGGCTTCGTAATTCAAATTTGCAAGATGTTTGCGAGTGTCTTTTTTGCAATCTTCATTCAAATGATCAATGGAATTCATGATCAAGCTGATGGCGTTTTTCATGTCATGAATACAAGAGGCAAGTAGAAAGTCGAAGTCATTTTTCATAGTTTCATCCTGCCTTTGACGTTTTTGTAAGAGTTTTTAACGTATTGCCAATGGAAACATAGCGTTTGTATTGAGGGTGGTCCTTGGAGATACCTTTTACGATATTAAAATGTTGATGGCATTGTTGAATGATTTCGTTTGTCAGGCCTGTTTTTTTCATTTGAAAAATCAGAGCTTGGATAATGTTAAGGCGAATACCGATGTGACGAGGAAAATTTTTCGTAGCGCGTAAAAAGCATTGCACTGCCTCTAAATAGTTTCCGGCTTCGAACATTTGAATGCCTTCTTTATTGACCTTAACCACTTCTTTTTTACCAATGGAGGACACTGGCTCATCGGTAATGCGATCCAGTTTTTGCGAGATCTCTGGGTTGTCTTTATATTCGTCAGCCAATTGTGCCAATAGGCTATTAGCTTTGTCCTTATGGCCAGTTTGTAAATAGCTTTTAACGAGCTCTAACTGGGTTTTTAGGTTGGCAATCGAGCCACTCTTTTTTAAACGTGCTTCAGCTACTTCTAAGGATTTTTGTGCTTTTTCGTTTTCATCAATACTGGTGTAAGCACGGGATTCAATGAGCTTACTTTGTAGCTTGATATCTAGGTCGCTGTTTTCTTTGTGTGTCTGGTGAAGCGTGCTCAGAGCTTCTTTGGCGTAAGCTTTGACTTGTTTTTTATCGTTACTGTGCAAGGCTGCTTCGGTTAAATTGTCGGCAAGCTCTAATTCATTTTCGGCACTTTTGTGTATGCTGTTTTCAGCTAGACGAACAACTTTACGGCTTGCTTTCGCTGCAGTATCAAAATCCCCATTAATCTTGCTCACATCCGCCAGTAATTTTTGTCGCGATACCGAGCGTGATGAAATATGCGAGATTTCTTCTAAGATCTTTTGTGCTTCTTGTGGGTTGCCCAAATTAATCAGCATGCGCGCCGCGCCTTCATAGGCTTCTAAGCTGGATGAATTTTCTTGATAAGCGAGTTGGTAAGCAATGAGTGCATCTTTGTGGCGGTCGGTCGCGGCCAATACATCGGCGTAACCCAGTTGAGCCCAAAACAAGGGGCGGTTATCAAGCACTTCTTTGAATAAGGCTTCGGCTTCTTTCCACTTTTTTAAATCAATAAGTAATTGGCCTTTGGTTTTTAAACACCAACTTTTATGGCGACTATTGTTGCTAATCATTTGATCGCACAGTTGGATGGCCACATCAAACTTTTTCAAATCTATGGCTTTACTGATGTCGCTTAGCTCATTTTTTTGCTTAAGGCTTTTGATTAGTCGAGCTTGTAGCTCTGCTGAAGAGATGGGCTTATTCATATAGGCATCGGGTTTGTATTCCAATGAGCCTATGACCGCGTCGCGGCTAGAATCCGCTGTAACGATAATGAAGATGGTACCGCTGCCTAATAAATTCTTATGGCGCAGTTCCTCCATGAGCTGTAAGCCGTTTTGGCCTTTACCTAAATCGAAATCACAAAAGATGACGTCATATTGATTTTCTTCGCACAAAGCCAAAGCTTTTGTTGCATTGACGGCGGTATCAATATTTTTCGCATTAAGACTATGCAGTAAGCGTTTGAGTATTAGCTGAAAGCTCTCAAAATCATCAACGATGAGAAATCGTTTGTCTCGGTAATCGTCAGTAACCACAGGAAATACTTAGAAAAATAGATATAAGATTAACTGTAGTAATAAACAATAGATTGTCTAGTGAGGTGGTGGTTACTGGCTTTTGCGCAGGGTCAGGTTATAACGTTGAGTGAGGTTGGGCTGTAATGGGTCCAACTTTACAGGTTTGACCCCGTGGTAATATTGGCGGGATGCGCCAGATAAAATCACCACATCGCCACTGTCTAATTGGATGTTCTTCGTTTTTGCATTCCGCGAGTCCCCAAACACCTGAAATACCGCAGATAAACCAAGCGAAATAGAAACAATCGGCCAGCTGGTATCTTGCTCATCTTTATCCCTATGGCGCCCCATGGCCGTACCAATTTCATAGCAATTAATAAGGCAAGCATCAGGCTGAAAGGGCACAAGCCCAGCTAATTGGCATGCGTATTTGTGTAGCTGCAGGAACTCGGCAGGTAAGCAGGGCCAGGGTCGCTGGGATTCAGGGTCGAGTTGGCTATAACGGTAACCACTTTCATCCGATACCCAGCCATAATCGCCGCAATTGCTCATTTTCACCTGAGTAGGGTGCCCCATGGGGGTCATCATATGCCTAAGTGGCGCAAATTTGAGAATGCGATGGATGTGCAGCATACACAGTTCCACAGGGGCCAAACGTTTGATGTGGAAGACCCCATCTCCTAAGTCCAGCACTTCAGGCTGAGTGGGTGTAATGGGGTCAGGGTGGGAAAACAGATCAAACATGATCCGCTTGTTGATTCCATTCAATGCATTCTTCTAAGGTGACGCCCTTGCCACCAAAAATGTCGAGTGCACTCCCTATGGTTAAATCGACTTTACCTTTGGATAGCTCATGTACTCGTTTGAGGTCATCTAAATGTCGCGCGCCACCGGCGTATGTCATGGGAATGTAGGCGTGTTCACCTAATAGCTGTACCAGTTCTTCATCAATGCCACCTTGTAAGCCTTCCACGTCAGCGGCATGGATAAGGAACTCCGCACAATGCTGGCTTAATTCTTTTAATGTGGACGCATTCACTTGTGTAGAGGTGATGGTTTGCCAACGATTGGTGGCAATCTGCCAGCCCGCGTCCGTACGACGACAGCTTAGATCTAATATAAGCTTGTCTTTTCCGGTCTCTGCTTTGATGGCTTCAAGGCGTTCGAAGCTGAATTCGTCGTTTTCAAATAAAGCGGATGTGACGATCACATGGCTGGCACCCGCATTAAGATAGTGAGCCGCATTCTCGCGTTTAACTCCGCCACCAAATTGTAATCCTTGAGGCCATGCTTTTAATGCGGCCAGTACCGCTTCCTCGTTGCCAGGGCCAAGGGCAATCACATGGCCACCGGTTAACGCGTGTTCGCGATACAAATTCGCGTAATACGCGCTATCGAACTGGCTAACAAAGTTTGTCTTGGCTCCTTGATCATTTAGGCTACCACCGACGATCTGTTTTACTTGGCCGTCATGCAAATCAATACAAGGTCGAAATTGGGTCACAGAAGTCACTCTTCCAATGGTTTTGCCCATTATAACCAACCTAAAAAGGATTAGCAGTGATCAAAGCGGAGCAATGTCGTTACCCATGCGCATTTTGGTAGTCGAGCTAATTTTCTTAAATTAGAGCGGCGGACTTGTGGATTAAAACTAGAATGTAAAAGGTGTTTCCTATAAGCTTCACGGCCGCAATTTTGGCTGATTTTTAGCCCCTACGAGAGATGTTATGAGCTTTGATTCCCTGGGTTTAGCACCGCAAATCCTCCAAGCCTTGAATGAAAAAGGCTATACCGAACCCAGCCCAATTCAAAGCAAAGCCATTCCTGCTGTTATCAGTGGTAAAGATGTCATGGCTGCAGCCCAAACCGGTACAGGTAAAACCGCCGGCTTTACGCTGCCTATTTTACAGCGCTTATTAGATGGGCCTCGCGCCAAAAGTAATCAAGTACGAGCATTAGTACTGACTCCGACTCGTGAATTGGCGCAACAAGTGGCGGATAATGTGGCTACCTACAGCCAACACCTCCCTATAAGTAGCACAGTGGTCTATGGTGGTGTAAAGATTAACCCGCAGATGATGCGTTTACGTGGCGGTGTTGACGTATTGGTTGCCACACCGGGTCGTTTATTGGATTTGTACAATCAAAATGCGGTGAAGTTTCAGCAGCTTGAAGTGCTGGTATTAGACGAAGCCGATCGCATGTTGGATATGGGCTTTATCCACGACTTAAAAAAGATCATCGCGTTATTGCCCAAAGAGCGACAAAACCTTTTATTCTCAGCCACCTTCTCCGACCCGATTAAAGAATTGGCTAAAACCATAGTACGCCAGCCGGTTGAAATCTCGGTGAGCCCTGCAAACAGCACGGCCAAAACGGTTAAGCAATGGATTTATCCAAGTGACAAAAAAGACAAGCCAGAGTTATTGTCCTACTTGATTAAAACCAATCAATGGCGACAAGTGCTGGTGTTTTCACGTACTAAACATGGCGCGAATAAACTGACTCGATTCTTAGAAAGCGAAAACATCCCCGCGGCTGCCATCCATGGCAATAAAAGCCAAGGGGCAAGAACCCGAGCGTTAGAAGAATTCAAAGCTGGCGTGACGCAAGTGCTTGTGGCCACAGACATTGCCGCCCGTGGTATCGATATTGACCAGCTACCGCAAGTAGTGAATTTTGATTTACCCAATGTGGCCGAAGACTATGTGCACCGTATCGGTCGTACCGGGCGTGCAGGTGCAGCAGGGCAAGCGGTTTCATTGGTGAGTCATGATGAATTTAAAGAACTGCAAGCCATTGAGCGCTTAATAGGACGTGTGTTGGATCGTGAATTCATCCTTGGGTTTGAGCCGGTTAATAATCTGCCTGAATCTCAATTAGATACACGACCGTTTAAACCTAAGAAACCCAAAAAACCGAAGAAGCCAAAAGCCGAGCACCAAGACGGACAACGCAGCGCGGATACCAAGCGTGGTCACAAACCACAGGGTAAAAATAAGCAACACGTTGCAAAAGGTGAGGGTAAGGCTGGGGCGAATAAGAAGCCCGCGCCGAAAGCGAAAAAACCGTCAGGTAAGCCGGCGGCGAAAACATCACCGAATGCGGGCATGCCCCGTCGTCGTAAGCCAGTGAAAGCCAAAGGCTAGGTTAAAACTGAGGCATTAAAAAAGGGTAAGAAGTGATTCTTACCCTTTTTTGTTTAAGCGTTACCTTGCGGTAAGACTTAAGTCTTATAGCGGAGTGATGTTCTCAGCTTGAGGACCTTTTTGGCCTTGAGTTACAGTGAACTCAACTTTTTGACCTTCAGTCAAAGTTTTGAAGCCAGAACCAGTGATCGCACGGAAGTGAGCGAAAACGTCAGGGCCGTTTTCTTGTTCGATAAAACCGAAACCTTTAGCTTCGTTGAACCATTTAACGGTACCAGTAACAGTAGACATAATAATATCCAGAATTTTCAGTGTATTTTGACCTGCAAGCAGGCCCGGTTTGCTGGAAGGTTTTGCTTTGTATTATGAAAACAGGTACGAAGACTAAAGACAGGACATCGCAGAGGTGTACATAAATATAAGACTTACTTTCAAGCTGTCTGAATTATATGCAGGCTATGGCTATTGTCAATGATACCTTGGCCGTTTATGGCTATTTTGATTTAAATGGCTAGAAAGGCTTAAAAAACTGACTTAATAGACGATTTATGCTTGGCCTAACACAAGGTTAGGCCATTGATTTCATTAGCTTTTTGCTAGGTCTGGTAACTTTTCGGTTTGCGTGTGATTTCGTAGCATGCGCTCAATATCCAAGTCCTTTTGTTGCCAAAGGGCCGTCACCCACTGCTGTATTTCAAGGCGCAATTCCGGATCATTTTGGTAATCCCCTTGGCTGAAATGACTAGGGATGGGCGTGCGCGTGACTTCCACCAAGATATGGTCAATGCGCCCGCACATCATATCCCAGAAAGTAGGGGTATGGCCGGGGTACACAATGGTGGCGTTACTTAAGGCGTTAAACTTATCACCCAGAGCCTGAATGGTGAACGCGATACCGCCGGCCTTAGGCTTGAGTAAGTGCTTAAATTGGGACTTTTGCGCTTGATGCTTTTCTGGGGTGAAACGGGTGCCTTCTAGGAAGTTCATGACGCTGGTAGGCACTTGTGAGAACTTCTCACAGGCTGCTTGCGTTTCTTTGATGTCATCACCGGCTTTTTCTGGGTATTTAGCCAAATAGGACTTGCTGTAACGCTTCATGAACGGGAAATCCAAGGCCCACCAAGCCTGACCAACAATGGGCACGTACTTTAACTCGTTTTTAATAAAAAATTTTAAGAACGGCGCCTTGTTATGGAATAACTGATAAAGCACAAAAATATCTACCCAGCTCTGGTGATTTGCCGTTAACAAGTACCAACCTTGTTTATCCAGCGTATCCACTCCTTCCACATGCCACTTCGGCTGATACACCCAATTTATCCACCATAAAATGCCCTCAAGCCACATACTGGCGATAAACACGATACAAGGGTCAAATACTTTTTGAATGAGCTTTTGTGGGGAAATGATCTTGAGCAGAATGGCCGCATACAAAAACACACCTAAAATTGCAGTATGTGCGAGCAAAGCCAGTGCGCTGATGACACCAATTGCGTGGTAATAGAGTTTATTTAACATGCTAGATTCCATAATGCGTCCAGTCCTTTGGCAAATACGGTTAAATGGAGATGTTAGATCATAGTATGTTGGCATAGAAATATGACAATAGTAAAACCTAATACCTATGATTGGATCAGCCTATTCGCCCATGGCTGATTAATAAGCTAATCGGGTCAATCTACCCATTGCACTTAAAGTAGAATTTTGGCCTGCTTGTCAGCGTCGTTTTTTAATACTCAGGATTTTTTATGCAAACCATGGTGTGGCAAACCGCCAAAGCCGGAGCCATTGCTCGTTTAACCCAACAAGCATTTCAATTGGGGGAATTAGCGCAAGGGCAAGTGCGCATACAGGTGAAAGCGGTCGGATTAAACTTTGCGGATATTTTTGCGCTAACTGGGTTGTACAGTGCGACCCCTCAAGGAGCGTTTGTGCCTGGGTTAGAATTTTGCGGCACCGTGGTTGAAAGCAAGTGCGATGCGTATGCAGTGGGTGACAAGGTGATGGGCGTCACCCGTTTTGGTGGGTACGCCAGCGTCATTGATTCCCAGCCTGAGTACCTAACGGCATTGCCGGAAGGTTGGAGCTATCAACAAGGGGCGGCGTACTTGGTGCAAACCCTAACCGCATATTACGCACTCACAGAACTGGGCAACATTAAGCCTCAACAACGGGTGCTTATTCACAGTGCCGCTGGCGGCGTTGGCCTACAAGCCATGAAATTGGTGCAAGCCATGGGCGCCATACCCTTTGGTACAGTAAGTTCTCAAGCTAAAGCTGACTTTTTAAAAGCGTTAGGCTTTGAGCATGTCTTGGTGCGTGCAAACAATTTTTCGCAACAACTTAAACAACAAAATTTAACGTTTGATTTGGTGTTAGATGGGGTAGGGGGAGCCGTTCAAAAAGCCAGCTTTAATGCGCTCAATCCCATGGGACGTTTAATTGTGTTTGGTGCTGCCGAATTTACGCCCGGTAAGAATCGCCCCAATTACTTATCCGCTATTTTTAAATATTTAAAACGCCCTAAATACGATGTGATGGACATGATCAGCGATAACAAATCCGTCATGGCGTTTAATTTAATTTGGTTGTGGGAGCAGGTGGATTATTTGTCGCAGCTCATTCAAGAGATGCAAACTATTAAAATATCACCACCTCATGTTGGGCATGAGTTTGATTTTAATGATGCGAAGGCCGCCATTGAGTGTTTACGCCAAGGGAATAATCTTGGCAAGGTGGTGCTGAATGTGGTGGATTAAAGCCAGTATGGATTTCTTATTTACATCTTCCGTTCGCACGGAGCTGATTGGCTATTTAGTCCGTTCACACTGAGCTTGTCGAAGTGAGGCTAGTTTCTTTCGCAAGTGCGGTTTTTGGATAGTATTGAGTATCAAAACTTTCGCATTCTGGATAATTAAAGCCAGCACGGTTTTTCTTTTCGGGGGAGCGCAGCTCCCGAACGCAGTGAGCCCCGTAACCCCGCTTCGCGCCTAACTATCCACGGTAGGTATCTCATATACTTAATTAGGTTTTGGTTGTTACCGTGAATAAATGGCGCACTGTGTTATCGATACGGGTTTGGTTCCCGATTGATTCTTTTCTGATGGGGGGATTTCAAGTACTCTGCCCCCTTGATTACGGTTGCTGAAAAGCCGTGTTGTTTCGGGGACTTGCTAAAGCCGAATGGTTGGTATCGTTACGCTTTTGAATGAAAGAAGGTGATACTGAACCGTGAAGTTTCTTATATGTAGCATGGGGTCGATTCATTAGTTGGCGGTTCTGAAGCTTTTCTCGTGGGCATCTTTCAAGTAATCTGAGTTATTGTTTTGTTTGCAAGCTTGACGACCTTGTAAGGAAGGTAAGCTTGCAAGGTCGCACGATTAAAATGTTATACATACAAGGTAGTACGAATGAAACTTGCGGTTCTAGCTTTATTATCCAGCTTTTCACTTAGCTCATTTTCAAGCGAGCTAACTCAGCATCTTCGTGATTTTGATAGCGAAGAATTGTTTGAGAATCATTTACAAAAAATTAAGACTGAGTGTCTAGGGAAGTCAATGGGTGGATCTAGGGCTGTCTCGTGTTTTTCTGCCTACTCGGAGGCATGGGATAAAGAGCTAAATTATTACTACAACCTATTAAAGTCCGAGCTAACTGAAGAAAATCAAGACCTGTTAAAGTCGGCGCAGTTGAGCTGGATTAAAAACAGAGATTCAGCCATTGATTTTAACTCGGCATTATTGGATGCAAAGTATGAAGACAAGCAAGGTACAATGTATGTAGCAATGAGATCAGGCGATGCTTCAAGAGCTATTTCCCCTATCATCAGAAATAGAGCCCTTCTTATAAAGCAGTGGTATGTGAGTGTCGTTAGTGCAAAGTAATGTATAACAAAGCCAGTCAATCTGACCGCTAAACTTGCAGCTTTTTTGCAAAAAGAAAGAGCCGAAAAAAAATCCACAAGTTCACCGGCAGTTGCTGGCGGCGTTATTCGACAAGGAAAGCCCTGTGCTAAAAAAAAAGGTATGTCCGTGGTGCGGTGAAAAGACTACGCTCAGTCAACTTGGCCGCAGGCCGGTGAAGCAGAAACCACGTTGGTATCAGTTTTCACGAACAGTTCAGGTTTGCCCTCATTGCGCTGGTGCGCTTAAACTCGGTGGTAAGGCGTTGTGGTCACTAGTGTTTGTGTTGCCGGCTTTTTTATCGGTGATTGGAGAGTTGCTAACTGGCTATAACTTCTTAGAGTTGCTCGGTGCTCAAACAATTGGCTGGCTATTGTTATTAATTGGTTTTGCGGGTGTTTTTATATTCTGCTCATTGGAAAAAATTGAGGGCGTATAATAAGGCAAACCAGCCAGCGCTTCATTGCGTTCTGCGTGGATAAAAACCACTACGCGGCGAGCCGATGCCTTTGTCTAGACATTAAAAAAGCCCAAACAACTTTCATTGTTTGGGCTTTTTTAATTCCGCGTCAGACATCCGATCACAATAGGGTACGTCAGCTCGCTGAAACAGGGTGTCTTCCTTAATTTACATGTTTCTCCATAAATTGCTGCAACCTGAGCAGGGCTTTGGTTGTTACTTTCTTTCTAAAAAATTGAGTGCCGCCTAATAGCTTGCCAGGTATTCCGAATGCTTGGCCGCTCCAGCGTTTAAAGTCGAAGTTGTCTTTGTGGCGAATAATTTTGCCGTCTTTAAATTCGAACTCTGCGTCAATAATGTTATGCACGCGCTTGCCTGTTTGCGAAAAGAGATAGCGGGGCTCCCAATGCGCAGTAATGTGCCCGTTTTCTATGACAGTTTTGAACTCAAGATCGAAGTCTTTTGCCCGGGTGCAGAGCATGTGCCACATGGCTGCCACTTCCTTGCCTTTAAGCTTGAACAGGGCATCTTCGAACTCTACGTTTGGGTGATAGCAGCTGGCCATGGTTGCGTGATCGAGAGATTGAAAGGCTGTGTAAAACCTCTCTATTAGCGCTTGCTGATCGGTGAGTGACATCTGTTGGCTTCCGGTTTGTTAATGCATGGCTAGTTTGAAGTAGAGATTGCTTTTTCATTAGTGGCATATATGACATCATACAATGTCAAATAGGACAAAATGGCAATACTAGGGTGTGAGAGTAGCCATGCGAATAAAAATATTGGTTTCAAAGACGTCTCCGGCTTCGACTGTTATGGGTTTGTATGAAAACCTGCAGCTGGCCTTAATCAATTCAAGGCAAACTGGTGAGATTAAACTGGTTAGTTTTGATGGCTCAGAGGTGAGTGATGGCAATAGGTTTAGACTCATACCTGATGAATCAGTGGCTCAGGCGCTAGCGTGTGAAACCATTGATGCCTTTATTATTGCGCCTTTGGGTCCCATTCCCGAGGGAGGGTTAAGCTTTGATTCCGAGCTGCTTAGCGCAATCGTTGAAATAGGTGAGCGCTCTAATATTGTATCGAGCGTTTGTACTGGCGCATTTTTGCTCGCGGCTTCAGGCTTAATCCATGAGCGGGAAGTGAGCACCCATTGGTTATTTGAGGAGCTATTTCGCGAAGCTTATCCTTTGGTGAAGCTGCGTAGCGAGAATCTGGTTGTTGAAGATGGCAAGTACTTGAGTTCGGGTGGTGCGATGGCCTATCAAGATATGTCCTTGCGTTTGATTGAGCGGTTGTTTGGGCGCAAGTTGTCACTGAAATGCGCAAAATTGTTGATGTTGACCCCTGATCGGGTAAGCCAGTCAGAATTTGCAGACTATCAGCGATTCAAGCGCCATGGCGACGATAAAATCAGTGATTGCCAGAATTGGATTGAGTGCCATTTTCAAATGCCCATTGATGTTGTGGCTCTGGCCAAAACGGCATGCTTGAGCGAAAGGCATTTTAAGCGACGTTTTAAAGCGGCGACGGGGGATTCGCCGAGCCAATACTGGCAACGAGTAAGAATTGATAAGGCCAAGCGGAGTTTGGAGCTTTCATCTAAGGCGGTAGAAACCATTGGGCTAGAGTCGGGGTATGAAGATACGCAGTTTTTCAGAAAATTATTTAAACGCCATACAGGACTCACGCCAAACGAATATCGCAAGCGTTATGCTCAGTAGTGCCATGTGTTGTTAGGATCCAGAATCAAAAAAGCCCAAACAATGTTCATTGTTTGGGCTTTTTTGTGTCTTTAAACAGAGTCAGTAAACGGGCGTAAAACGGACTCTGTTTAAGCGATGTCTTAATTCGGTATTAAACCGCTTTAAGAGGAATCGCAGGACGCGCTAGGTCTTCAGAAGGTGGCGCGAAAGACGTTAGGTGAATACCTTCAACGGCTTCTTTGTACTCTTCTAAAGTCGGGAAGCGACCTAGGATACAAGAAAGAACAACCATAGGTGTTGAACCTAGTAGTGATTCACCTTTCTTCTCGGCGCTGTCTTCTACTACACGGCCTTGGAATAGACGAGTAGAAGTGGCAAGAACGGTGTCACCTGGTTCTGCTTTTTCTTGGTTACCCATACATAGGTTACACCCTGGGCGCTCTAGGTATAGTTGGTTTTCGTACTTAGTACGGGCAGCTTCTTTTGGATGTGAATCATCAAAGATGAAGCCTGCGTACTTAGATAGAATATCCCAATCGCCTTCGGCTTTTAGCTCGTCAACGATGTTGTACGTTGGTGGCGCAACAACTAGCGGAGCGTTAAATACGATAGGACCTTTCTTCTCTAGGTTACGAAGCATGGCAGCGATGATTTGCATGTCGCCTTTGTGAACCATACAAGAACCTACGAAACCTAGGTCAACTTTACGACCATTGTAGTAAGAAGTAGGACGGATCACATCGTGAGTGTAACGCTTAGAGATGTCTTCGTTGTTTACATCTGGGTCAGCAATCATTGGCTCGTCGATTGCGTCTAGGTCAACAACCACTTCAGCGTAGTACTTAGCGTTGTCATCAGGAGCAAGAGCTGGCTCTTCACCAGACTTGATACCGGCAATACGCTTGTCTGCTAGTTCGATAAGACCTTGTAGCATCTTAGCGTCGTTATCCATACCTTTGTTGATCATGATTTGGATACGAGACTTAGCCAGTTCTAGAGACTGGATCAAAGTGTCATCTGTAGAGATACAGATAGACGCTTTTGCTTTCATCTCTGCTGTCCAGTCAGTGAAGGTGAACGCTTGGTCAGCCAGTAGAGTACCGATTTGTACTTCGATTACACGACCTTGGAACACGTTTTCGCCGTTGAATTGCTTCAGCATTTGCGCTTGAGTGGCGTGTACGATGTCACGGAAATCCATGTGAGGCTTCATAGCACCTTTAAAGGTTACTTTTACAGACTCAGGGATTGGCATGGCCGCTTCACCAGTAGCCAGTGCGATGGCTACGGTACCAGAGTCAGCACCGAATGCTACACCTTTAGACATACGGGTGTGAGAGTCACCACCGATGATGATAGCGCGGTCGTCCACAGTGATGTCGTTCAATACTTTGTGGATTACGTCAGTCATTGAGTGGTAAACGCCTTTCGGGTCACGTGCAGTGATTACGCCGAATGCGTTCATGAATGCCATAAGTTTAGGCGTGTTCGCTTTTGCTTTGTTATCCCATACAGATGCAGTGTGACAACCAGATTGGAATGCACCGTCAACTTCTGGAGAGATAGTAGAAGCCGCCATAGACTCAAGTTCTTGGCAAGTCATAGGACCAGTAGTGTCCTGAGAACCTACGATGTTCACTTTAACGCGAACGTCAGAACCTGTGTGTAGTGGAGTCTTAGACTTAACACCTACCGCGTTACGGTTGAAGATTTTTTCAACAGCCGTTAAGCCTTGGCCTTCGATAGAGATTTCTTTAGAAGCAGCGTAAACAACTGGTGCTTCGATTCCTAGAGTCTCAGCAGCGAAAGTTTGGATTTTCTTACCGAAAGTCACAGCGTAAGAACCGCCGGCTTTCATGAATTCCACTTTTTGTGGAGTGAAAGCAGAAGATACGTCTACAAGTTCTTTGTCGCCGTTGTAAAGTTTCTTAGCTTTAGTATCGATGGTTAGAACGGTACCAGTAGCAACTGAGTATGCTTCTTCTAGTACTGGGTCGCCGTTGGCATCGCGTACGATTTCGCCGTTTGCGTCTTTTTTCTGTACCCAGTTTTTAAGGTCAAGACCGATACCACCGGTTACACCAACCGTGGTTAGGAAGATAGGCGCGATACCGTTAGTACCCGCAACCACTGGACGGTTGTTTACGAATGGGATGTATGGAGAGGTTTTTTCACCCGCCCATAGTGCCACGTTGTTCACACCAGACATACGTGAAGAACCTACACCCATGGTGCCTTTCTCAGCGATTAGCATCACTTTAGCGTTAGGGTGTTTCTTACCTAGTTCAACGATTTCTTGTTGAGCTTCTGGAGTGATCATGCAAAGGCCGTGTAGTTCACGGTCAGCACGAGAGTGAGATTGGTTACCCGGAGAAAGAAGGTCAGTAGAGATGTCGCCTTCTGCTGCAATGTAAGTAACAACGTCGATTTTCTCTGGGATATCGTCAAGCTTAGTGAAGAACTCTGCTTTCGCGTAGCTTTCTAGGATGTCTTTAGCGATGGCGTTGCCAGCTTTGTAAGCATCTGCTAGACGAGTGGTGTCAGCGTCGTATAGGAACACTTGAGATTTTAGGACTTCACCAGCGGCTTTTGCTTGAGCATCGTCAGATAGTGCGATGTCTAAAAGTACCTTAACAGAAGGACCACCTTTCATGTGAGAAAGCTGTTCTAGAGCAAACTCAGGAGAGATTTCAGCAACGGTTTCTTGGCCAAGTACGATGGCTTTTAAGAATTCAGCTTTCACGCCAGCAGCAGGAGTCGTACCTGGTAGGGTGTTGTAGATGAAGAAGTTTAGAGAGTCTTCACGGTGCTCGTTAGCAGTGTCTTTGATCTGAGCAATAATCTCAGATAGTAGCTCTGCGCTGTCGATTGGTTTTGGGTGTAAACCAAGGTCGTTTTTACGAACCTCGATTTCTGCTAGGTATTCTGAATACAAGCTCATACGAATCTCTCACTCAAAGTTATAGTATTGACTATCTAAAACCGCTTTTATAAAGCCGTTTGTCTGCGCGCTTAAGTGCGCAGGTATCAAATAGTGGGTGTACCAATATTTGATGGGTAATTAATTAATCGAACAGGGTGCGTTTTAGTGCGTGGCAAAGTTAAAACACCTTGCCTGCCTATTGCGATTAACCTGTGACGTTGTCATCAGGAGGCGCCCGCCTCAACAGTACAGATCACCTAAATTTAGCCCGTGAATTATAGGTTAGAAGTCCCTATAAATTAAGATAAGCCTAGACCGATTCAGCCATAAATGTGAGTAATCTAGCTTATATTCGTTATTCACCAAACTTATAAAGGGTGTTTTTTAATCGGTTTGAGATTCAAAGGGGTGGTGAGCGAATGAAATTGATGGGTTAGTGATCAAAATCAGGGAATGTTGAGTGAATGAGAACCCCTATCATTTAGATAGGGGCAAGTGTTAGTCAAGGAAAAGCCGAGGGTTAATCAAAGCAAAAATTAGGTTTAAATGCTTACCTTGGGGCAAAGAAAATACCATTCAGCGTGGCTTTAAAGTCGCCAGATGACACGTCTAAAGTGAAAGGACGTTTACCCGAAATTGGACATTCGTGAATGCAAGCAATTGTCAGCGTCCAGCTGATCTTTTGCCCAGCCAGTACATTTAAATTAGGGGCATGAGCTACAAATAAATTGGGGTCCGTAATGGTGATGGAAAACGGCGAATCCAGCTGGGTTTTGTTTTGCACACTCAGTGTAAACGCATTGCTGACATTTAATTCTTCATAGAAATACAGCGATCCACGATCGCGGCTTAAATGCACCGAGTAAGGTTCTTTAAACGCCACTTGTAATGTGAAGAGTAGCGATGCAATAACAAAGGCCGCAAAGTAACCCCACAAACGTGGGCGTGCAGCAAAAGACCATTCACTCCATTGAAACCCGTGTGTCGATTCATGGGGCTGTTCATCGCTGAACTTGATTAAACCTTTTGGTTTTTGAATGCTTTGCATAATGGTGTCGCAAGCATCAATGCAAGCACCGCAATCGATGCAGGCGTATTGCAAACCTTGGCGAATATCAATGCCCACAGGACACACTTGTACGCATAGCTGGCAATCGATGCAATCCCCTTGTTTGGTGGCATTTTGTGCAGGTTGTGTATTCGAAAGTTTGAGTGCGCGTTTGAGTTTTCTGGGCTCACCACGGGTTTTATCGTAACTCACCTTGAGGGTTTTTTTATCCACCATGACAGATTGAAAGCGCGCATAAGGGCACATGTGTAAACACACTTGCTCCCGTAGCCAGCCTGCGTTGATGTAAGTCAGCAATGAAAAGAAGCCTAACCAAAACGCTACTTCATGATTCAGGCTCACGCTGGTGATTTGCTGCCATAAACCTTGGCCCGTTTCAAAATAAGCCACAAAGGTAAAGCCTGTAATGAAAGACAGGGTTAACCAAATGCTGTGTTTGAGAATTAACGGCACCCAGTTACGGCGATACCAAGGTTTGTCTAATTGCTTTAAGCGCTTGTTGCGAGAACCTTGGGTTTTTTCTTCCACCCAGGTGAACATCATGCTCCATACCGTTTGCGGGCAACTGAACCCACACCAAATTCGCCCGGCAAGATTAGCCGCAATGAAAAGCGCAAATGCACTGGCCATGGCGACCCAACTCAGCATGAGTAAATCTTTCGGCCAAAATACTAGACCAAAGAGATGCAAAACATGGTGGTCTAAATCCATCCATAAAACCGGGGCACCGTTGATGGTTAACCAAGGGGCCAGCAAAAATAAAAGAATTAAGGGTGTGCCGGTGAGACGTCTTAGTAATTGGAATTTACCTTTTACTAGGCGTACGGCCGCATTGTGGCGAGTGGCATCAACCACAGGTTCATCGTTTTGATCTATGGCAGTGGTGGGAATGAGTTGATTCATACAGCGTGTGCTCATTTTTAAGGGATTGTCTGCCAAGCCTTAGAGCAAAGGTCGTTCCAACCGCAAAACCCCCATTTGACGGGGGATTGAGGCGGAGAGAGTTGATATTTCGCGAAATACAGTGACGATATATCGCGAGTCAATCTAGGAGACGCAGCTTTTTCATGCGCGATCTCAAGGTGCTGGCGGGTAGGCCTAATAATTCGGCGGCACCGGAACGTCCCGATATTTTACCGTTGCAAAAGCTTAATGCTTTTTCTATGTGTAGGCGTTCGGCATCTTCAAGGGGAATGGGTTTGCTGTTGCTAGGATTTGCAGAAGGTTTGCCGCCATGCTGCATGGGGTTGAGGTGAAATAAACCAGACTGATGCAAGATGGCATTGTGCTCCACCCAATTTTGTAATTCGCGAATGTTGCCCGGCCAATGGTGATGGCTCATCCATTTAAGCGAGGGGGTATGCAAACCTTGAAACGGTTTATTCATTTTTTTACACGCACGCTGAGCAAAATCATGGACCAATAATGGAATATCCGACTTGCGATTTCTTAATGGCGGTACATCAATGGCAAAGACATTAAGGCGATAAAATAAATCCATGCGAAACGTGCCTTGATCCACCGCTTGTTTTAAATCTTTATTGCTGGCAGCAATGATGCGCACATTGACTTTAATGGTTTGGGTGCCGCCCACACGTTCAAATTCTCCTTCTTGTAGTACACGTAATAATTTTACTTGCGCGTCCATAGGTAGCTCGCTGATTTCATCTAAAAATAATGTGCCATTGTGTGCTAATTCAAAGCGTCCGATACGGCGCTGGATGGCACCGGTAAACGCGCCTTTTTCATGGCCAAATAGCTCAGAGTCCACTAATCCTTGGGGTATGGCGCCGCAATTGAGTTTCACCATGGCTTGCTGTGAACGCTCGCTTTGTTCGTGAATAGCACGGGCGACTAACTCTTTACCTGTGCCGCTTTCACCTGTAATTAAGATATTGGCTTGAGTGGGGGCCGCTAAGGTTATTTGTTCTTTTACATGATTAATGGCATCACTGTGGCCAATGATTTCGGACACAAACGTGGCATCGATTTCTTCTTGTAAATAATGATTTTCGGCTTGGAGTTTTTCTTTTAAAAAACGATTCTCGGTGAGGGCTTGCTTCAGGTTATCTTCCATGCGTTTGCGTTCACTGATGTTTTTAAACACCACAACCGCACCTTGAATTTCCCCCTCTAAAATAATAGGGGTAGCGCTGTATTCCACTGAAAAGTTAGAGCCATCTTTGCGCCAAAATACTTCGTTTTCTTTGCTGCGGGTGATGCCGTCTTGCAGGCATTGATAAATAGGGCACTCCGATTGCGGATAGTGTTGCCCATCCGCGTGGGAGTGATGATGAAAAGCATGAATGCTTTTGCCGATTAAATCTTCCGCTACCCAACCGGTTAAGCGCTCAGCCGCTGGATTCACAAAGGTGGCTAAGCCATTGGCATCCAGTCCGTACACGCCCTCAGACATGGACTCTAGAATAAATTGATAGCGTTCAATGAGGGATCGAGTGGTAAGAGACTGGGGCGACATGACACTAATATCCGCTTAAATAGGTAGATATTAGTGTAAGTCGCGATATTTAGCGAGTATTGCGCTTATTTGTGTCTAGGTGCTGGATGTCCAGCCCCCATCGATGGCGATGGCTTGTCCTGTGATGTTCTTAGCAAGGGTGCTGGATAAGAACATGGCAGTGTTGGCGATTTCATCCAAACCAATAAAGGCTTTCTTTGGCATAGGCTTGAGCATGATGTTGTTAATTACATCCGCTTCACTGATGCCGTGATTTTTCGCTTGGTCACTGATTTGTTTTTCAACCAGTGGCGTTTTTACATAAGCCGGACAAATGGTGTTCACCGTAATGTCGGTATCGCAAGTCTCAAGTGCTAGGGTCTTACTAAAACCGAGCAAGCCATGTTTCGCAGAAACGTATGCGGATTTATAAGGGGAGGCCACTAACGAATGGATAGAGCCAATATTGATAATACGGCCGTAACCTTGCGCGCGCATGGAGGGCAGTAATGCACGGCTTAACATGGCAGGGCCCACCAGCATGACATCAATGAGTTGCTGCCATTTTTCTGCTGGAAAATCTTCTAGTTTGGAGACGAATTGCATGCCCGCATTATTAATTAAAATACCAATGGGCTTGCGGGATTGATATTGACGAATGGCTTCAACCGAATCGGCATCGGCCACATTAAGCAAGTGACCTTCTATATCAAAGCCTTGGCTTTTTAATAAAATGACCGCATCGTTTAAAGCGATTTCATTTAAGTCGGTTAATAAAATGGGGTAACCCTGTTGAGCGAAAAATTCTGCAATGCCAAAGCCGATGCCACTGGCGGCGCCGGTAATCATGACACGAGGTTTTAAGGCCGTCATACGTCTCACTTCTTATGTTTTTATTTTACTAAAGCATATGAAACCCACTTGTTTTGGGCCACTGTACTTTGGTACGAGACGAGGAAAACAAAAATAAATATACGAATTTAATCGCATAAAAAAGGCGTCATTATGACGCCTTTTTTGCCCTAAAGTTTTGATAGACTTTTTAAATTATGGGCATTGGCCAGCGCTGTAAATACCGCTTTGTTCTTCTTTTACCCAAGTGTAAATACCGGATACTGCTCCTAATGAATCATTACCACCCGTGGTGTAATAACCCATAGAGTAGTAGGCGCGACCAGCACTTTGATGAGACAAGTTAGTGGCATACCAATCTGTGCAAGTGCCAGTTGGTGGTTCTTTTGGATCATCCGGATCGTCTTGGCAAGCTTGTGGCGTTTGCGCATACCAAGAACCGGCCAAACCTTCGGTTAATGTGACGCTGCTCCAAGAATCATAGGCGTAACCAATGTCGGCATTATCTCCGTTACTAATAGCACGAAGATTATAACTGCCTCCAGCTGCTGCGCGATTGGCACTGATGTGTGCACTTGGTGATGCGCTGATGACGTTACAGGTTTCCAAGGTGGCATTGGGATCGATGACTTTAACTAAACGCGTGGCCACGCCACTGCCGTTGGCATTGCTGGCTGAGTAGGTACAAGTGTATTCACCGGCCACATTGGTATCCACTGCTGAGCAATCGGCATTAACCGGTAAGCTGCCTTGTAAGTCCGAGCAAGTGGCGCCAGGATCAACAAAAGTGCCGTTCAGTGTGACTTCTAATGGGTTGTCACCTAAGACACTGCATTTAGGAATATCAATGGGCTCACAGTTGCTGCCGCAACCACCACTGTGACGGTCAAAAAAGTCCCAGATAATATCCGGCATACTTGGGCCTTTACGTACGGCCCATTTGCCTTCGTTACCATATTCTCCACCAATCCAGTAATGTCCGTGATCGGTATCTAAACTATTTTGTGTGGCAGTGGGGCCATTGTGAATGACCGTTTCCACTATGGTTTGCCCGTTTGGTGTGCCATCCGTTGTGTAACGTTTATGTTTGCAGCCATATAGGTTTTGATAATATGGCGAACAATCGTCGGTTGTGGCTAAGGCTTCATTTTCTGAATTAAAACTATCACTACCGAAGGTTAATAAATGTGCGTCGCGCAGGTTGTAAGCGGCTTGGACTAATACGGTACAGTCGTTACTGCCTGCCACGACCATCATGGGAATAATGTATTCATTATTCAGTTCCGCTTTCATGTCACTGCTAACACGGCTTGGGTCATGAAAGGTGGCATAGCCAGGACATTGTCCGCTTAAAGAAACCGATGCCGAGTCCTCACCATAAGGTAAGCCCGCTACGCTTGCAGCGGCTGTCCAATATTCATTGTGGGTGACCGCAGCCACCGCCGTCATGGCACCGCCAGAACTTAAACCTGTGATGAATCGTTTGCCTGAATCAATGTTGTAATTGGCTTCGACTTGTTTCGCAATGGAGACAAGATCTTCGGCCTCACCACCACCTTCGTGACGTTCTTGTTCAAACCAAAAGCCCCAACAGTTTTCATTGCGTAAACCATCGTAGCTGGTGATAAAGGGTGTTACTAAAATGAAGCCGTAGCGATCAGCAGCTGCTTTTAGCCCCCAATCGTTAAGTACATCATTTTGTGTTTGTTTGCAGCCATGAAGTGCCATCACCATGGGGGCGGCTTGAATTAAATTGTCGGGTTCATACACAGAGTACTGACGTGTCTTTGAAGCCGTATAATTTTGCGAACTTAATGTGTAATTGGTTTGCGTGCCAGCGTAACTGGCGCTGACGAGGCCGGTGGCAAATGCCAAACCAGTAATCAGCCGTTTAAAGGAAAGGTTCATGATAGCTCCGCTGTTATATTTATTGTGTTGATGCGAGTGTTGTTAGGGCGACAACAGCTTGATCATAAAAACAACAAGGCGAATGCAGTACTGTAAATTGGTAGCAGTCAAAAAAAGCCTCTACTTTTTCTTTGCCATTGCAACGGTTGCATCGAAAAAGTAGAGGAGGCCGTAGGCCAGTGAACTCTATCTAGAGGAGGTTAGAACGCAAATTTCGCGAATAAATGCACACGCGAAAGTTCACGGTCTTCGGTTAAACCATTGCCTGTGGTTTTAGCTTTGGTGGCTGCAATGTATTCAGCACCATAGCTTAATGGTTTGTACGGGTTGTAAATCACGTTTGCGTGAATAGAGCTGAAATCACCTAGATCCACACCATCAATTTCGTTAGTGGTTTGTGCGTAACGTAGGGTTGAGCGTACAGTGGAAGAGAACACGTGCTGATAAGCCAATTTAAAACCGGTTTGATCAGACAGTTCAATCTTACCTGTGCTGAAATCATACGCAGGGGTGTCACCAAAGTTCATGTAACCGCCCAGGCCTTGACCTGAAATGACCGAGAATTTCAAATTGTCACTGCCCAAATTTACGCGACCAGAAACACGCGCTGCAATGGCCATGGCTGAGTCATCATTGGTGCCGTCGTCTTCATTGATACTTTGCGCTAATAAACCAGCAGAAACATGGCCAAAGCCAGTTTTCGCTGTGTAGTTAGCGACCAAATCCGGAAGGGTTGGGTCCACAGAGTTTTTAGGTTTTTCTAACGCAAGATCTAACTTGTTATCGCCCATTTTAACTGTGTAACGAATCTGAGCTTGACGAGTAAAGATACGCGCAGCAGGTCCACCGAAGTCAGCGGTTTCTGCTAGAGCGCCTAGATCCATAAAGGTTGACCAGGTTTGACCGAAGGTAAGATTACCTTGGGTAAAATAAGCGTGACGTAAATTGAAAATGTTTTGGGTTGCACCTGAATACATATCGCCTTCGATGACGGCTTTAATATCGCCCACAGGTGTACCGGTGCTTTTAGAAGTGAAGTTTAAACGGGATTCAAAAGCAGACATGTAAAGATCGCCTTCTTCATCTTTGGCTTCATCTGCATTTAAAGTCAATAGTGCTTGTTCGCGCAGGCCGCCTGTAGCGTCATTTTCCATAGAGAAAATGGTGTCCATTTTGACATAACCACTAAATGTATTAGTGGTTTCTACTTCTGCATAAGAGGTAGAAGCCATTACAGCGGCAAGCGCTATGCTGGAGCTAAGTAGGTTGCGGGCAAGTGCATTTTTTTTATTTTTACCGTGCATGCTTGAGTCCTATTATTGTTGGGTCAATGAAACAAAACATATTCAAATAAATTGAAAATGTTTAAGTGCATTCAATATATCTCAGGCGGATTGGAAAAAATCTCGTACATTAGTAGGTGGATATAATTCGGATGATAAAAAGAAGATAATTCGTGGCCAGAATTCACTTTTTGTTATATGTCAAAAAGGCATAACTACCGTATTGATAAAATATCTCTCCTACTTTGGTAGGGGTGGTCATTTTGGTTATTGATTTTTCAATGGGCTAGGGTTTATATGGTCCCATAATAAAAACAACAGAGAAGTCCCATGTATCGTGTAGCCATAGCGGATGACCACCCCTTGTTCCGTAGTGCCTTAAATGGTGCGTTACAGGAGTTAACTGACACGTGTGACGTGTTAGAAGCCGAGAATTTAGATCAGGCTATTTCTTTAATTGAACAACAAGACATTGATTTATTATTGCTGGATTTAAAAATGCCAGGTAATGATGGGTTAATGGGGCTGATGCGAGTACGGGCTGAGTTTCCTCACTTGGCTGTGGTGGTGGTTAGTGCCAGTGAAGACGCGGGCACCATTCATCAAATCAAGTCTCTAGGGGCGTCAGGCTTTATTCCAAAATCATCCAGTATCGAAACCATTACCAATGGTATTGCATCTGTGTTTGCCGGCAATGTGGTATTTCCAGATGTTATGATCGTAGAAGTCAATGAAACTGCGGAAAAACTCAAGCTATTAACACCTAAGCAATTTCGAGTGTTGCAACTTATTGCTCAAGGGGCGTTGAATAAGCAAATTGGTTATATGCTAGATATCAAAGAAACCACAGTGAAATCTCATATTAGTGATATCTTCAAAAAATTAGGCATCAATAATCGCACCCAGGCAGCACTGATCATTCAAGAAATGTCATTAGTGGATTAATATTTGTTTTATCGTTGTTAAAAATACCGCGTACTGGGTTGCCCATACGCGGTATTTTTTAATTCAAGATTTTATTGATGGTGGCACGCAATGCCATGGCTTTCACCGGTTTTTTCAGCAAGAAATAAGATTGGCTTTCAATGTTTTTCTTAACTTCTTCGGTATAGTCGGCTGTAATGACTAAGCAGGGAGGGACTTCTTGCCAAAGCTGCTGCAAATGGGCCATGACATCTAAGCCTGTAATACCGAAATCTAAATGGTAGTCCACTATGGTAAGCATAGGGGTACGCCCATTTAAACGCTCAATCGCTTGTGCTTCATTGCATGCGGTTATGATTTCATAGCCCCAGTCTGACAGTAAGTGCTCCATTCCATCGACAATTTGTTGCTCGTTATCAATGCACAAAATAAGTTGATCTTGTTGATCAGTTATTGACAGTGGACTAGCTTTTGTATGTGAATTTTCTTGGCTTGCACTAATTGGGATGTCGACTCGGAAGCAACTGCCTTTACCTAGTTGTGAGCGAACCGAAATTGTATGTTGCAACAAGCGACACATGCGTTGAACGATGGAAAGACCAAGACCCAAACCTTTTTCTTGTTGTGTCGTGGGGTCTTGAATACGATGGAATTCATCAAAAATCAAAGTAAGCTGATCCTGAGGCATGCCAACACCCGTGTCATAAATCTCAATGGAAAGGTGAGAATGATGCCGGCGTGTGCCCACGAGAATTTTTCCGTATTGGCAATACTTCAATGCGTTACTAAGTAAGTTTTGTAAAATGCGGCGTAATAATACAGGGTCCGATGTCACCCATTGAGTGCTGTTTACAAATTTTAATTGAATGTGTTTTTGCTGTGCTAAAGGTTTGAATTCCTCAATAAGAGAATTCAAAACTTGAGATAGTGGGAAGCTGTGTACGTTGGCACGCACGATATCAGCATCTAATTTCGATATTTCCAGTAATTCGTTTAATAGCGATTCGGCAGAGCTTAACGATGCATCTAGCTGTTTAGCCACAGTGATTAAGGCTTCTTTGTCCGTGTCGTTCTGAGTAGATAAACGATTTATCTTATTTATGATGGATGCAGAAAATAGGGCGGCAGAGTTTAATGGCTGAACCAAATCATGACCTGCTGCTGCTAAGAAACGTGTTTTATTGCTGTTGGCTTTTTGTAAATCCTGATTGAGTAGGGTGAGTTCTTGGGTGCGCTCTTGTACGCGCTCCTCAAGCATTTCATTGTGTTTACGCAGTTCATTTTCAATATTGCGGTATTCAGTGATGTCGTTATATATGGTGATGTAACGATTGGCAGAAATGGGGCTGCCTGTTAATTCGATGTAGCGGCCATCGGATGTTTTTCTCACATAATGCAATGGCATGCGGTTGGTGACTTCGCCGATGCGACGCTGTACCAAATCTTCAACGTCGCCATCGCCGTAACCGCCGGATTCGGCAATGAAACGAGCCACAGCTTCTGCGGATAAGCCTACGTATAAAAATCCGGCTGGAAATTGGTATAAGCTGGCGAATTTTTGGTTCCATGCAACCAAATTTAAGTTTTCATCTACCACGGTGATGCAGTGGTTTAAGCTGTGAAGCACAGAATTTAATAGATCCCGATTAAACATAACAACCTCTGACACCTCTTCCATGATGCTATTGAGGTTTGAGTATTGGTTGGTTTTATCTTCCAGTAAATTGCGCAAAAGTAGGAGAGCACCGCGACGTCCTAATACCGAACTTAATAAACGATCGGAGGCCTTGAGCATGCCCTCGGTGACGGCTCCTTTGTTAATTAAACGGCCAGTGAGAGGATTGGTGTAATCCTTAAATAGCGTTTCGACTTTTACTGGATTAATAAAACGCTGTAATAGCGCTTTTAAATCTTCCTTGTTGATGGAATAGCTTTGGCTTTGAGATTTTTGCGGAGGGTGGCTCACCACTTGATTTACAAAGCGTTGAGCTTGTTCGAGATCCGTAAAACTGGGTTTATGGTAAAGAGAGCCGATAATCAAAGCTAGGGTATTTAAAAATAAACTCCAAAAAGTGCCATGCACTATGGGGTTTAAATCACTGAAGCCAAATAATTCATAAGGACGTAAAAACTCCAATCCAAATAACCCCAACATGTATTCACTGGGAATCCAGCCTGCATTGGATAGAACAGGTAAGAATAGGCAGTAGCACCAGGTAACAAAGCCGGTACCCAATGCCCAGTAAGCACCTTTGCGGTTAGCCCCTTGCCAGATTAGACCTATTAACATTGCCGGAGCAAATTGAGAGATGGCCACAAAAGAGAGCAGGCCAATTTCGGACAGACTATGGTATTGGGAAAGTAGGCGATAATAGAAAAACGCCAGTAATAGAATCAAAACAATAGAAATACGACGAATATTCAACACTTTGTCTTTTATGTCTTTCGAGTTCTTTTGTAGATTCAATTTAATCAACAAAGGCAAAACAATTTCGTTAGACATCATGGTGGCCAGAGTAATCGAGGCGATGATCACCATGGACGTGCCAGCTGATAACCCACCGATGTAGGCCACTAAAGCAAGTCCGGTTTTTTCATGAAGTAAAGGAATTTGCAAGGTAATGAAATCAAACCCAGGTAATAAATCCCTTTGTAATAACGCCACCAATGCTAGAGGTAATACGAATAAATTGATGAGAATTAAATATAGAGGGAACATCCAGCGAGCCGTTTGCAAGTCTTTTTGCCCTTTGTATTCCACGACCGCCACATGGAATTGTCTCGGTAACGCAAAAATAGCAATACCCCCAATTAAGGCATGGGTTAAATACACACTTGGATTGCTGTAGTCGGTAAAAATGGTTTGAACCGTTTGATCGGCGAGCGCTTGGCTAAATAAATCAATAAAGCCATTGTATAAACCGTAAACGGCAAAGATGCCCACTGCTAAAAAGGCCACTAACTTCACAATAGATTCAAACGCAATGGCCAGCATCATACCTTGATGACTTTCACTGGAGTCAATGCTGCGAGTACCGAACAAAATACTGAATGTGGCCATGATGCCAGCTATGACTAATGTTGGGTCCGTATACCAGCTCAATTGCACAGAGGTGGTATTGGTAATGAGTTGAAAACTGCCGGACACGGCTTTTAGTTGTAACGCAATATAGGGCACGATGCCCACTAAACATAATACAGAAACAAGGGTGGCAATACCGCGGCTGTGGCCATAACGAGCGGCGATGAAGTCAGAAATGGTGGTGCTGTTTTCTTGTTTGGCCACGTGAATGATACGGGCCATGATTTTCCAACCTATGGTCATTAGGGCAATAGCCCCTAAATATGTAGGGGCCAATAGCCAGCCATTATTGATGGCCTGTTGAATCACACCATAAAAAGCCCAGCTGGTGCAAAAGATTGCCAGAGTCAAGCTGTAGATATAAGGCTGTAATTTTAAGTGTTTTTTGCGGTTACCTATGATGGCCACAACGAATAGCATGCCAATATACAGAAGGCTGAGACTAGATACGGTCCAAATACTGTTGAAATAATCAATCACGAAAATCACATTATTTTTATTATTAGAATGCTTCGAATATACCAGTGTTTAGGACGATTGAGTATGTTGAAGTGGGAAATGAATAGGGATTTTAAATAATATTTTCAATGAAATTCGAGAATCAAAAATTGCAACAATTTTGTATCTAAATACCCTCCAACTTTAGTTGGAGATTAGGCGTTGAATTTGACTTATTCCCCGTGATCCTACCAAAGAAGGATGGAGTGACAATCAGGCTACCCCTATAGTTTTTTACAGGCCAAAAGCAATCTTGCTTTGGAATACAAAAATAAAAACGGGAGCCTTTCATGAAAATAATGATTAAACCTTTAATTGCCACATCTGCACTGGTTATGTGTGCAGCCTTTGCACAAGCCAAGCCGGTATTGTTAAAAACCCCAATTGCATTTGGATCACACTTACCTGCATTAGGTACACCGATTAAATGGGTGTCTGACCAATTACCGCTGGTGTCAGGTGGTGATGTGAAAATGAAAGTGTATGAGCCTGGTAAATTAGTTGCGCCATTGGAAATTTTAGACGCGGTTTCAAGTGGTAAGGTGAATTCAGGTTACTCTATTGCAGGCTACTGGGCGGGTAAGATGCCAGCAGCTGCGATTTTCTCGACTATTCCATTTGGTCCGGAAGCCCCAGAATTTATGGCATGGTTGTATTACGGTAACGGCATGAAGTTGTACCAAAAAATGTATGACGATGCCGGTTATAACGTACACGTTGAAGCGTGTGCATTAATCAGCCCAGAAACGTCGGGTTGGTTTAAAAAGCCAGTAAACAGCATTGATGATCTTAAAGGTTTGAACATGCGTTTTTATGGCCTAGGCGGTGAGGTTATGCAGAAGCTTGGTGTTTCCACCTCGTTACTTCCAGGTGGTGAAATTTTTGGTGCACTTGAAAAAGGTGCAATTGATGCGACTGAATTCTCTCAACCTGCTATCGATCAAAAGCTTGGTTTCTATAAAGTTGCTAAGCACAACTATTTCCCGGGTTGGCACCAACAAGCCACAGTATTTGAGTTACTAATTAACAAAGATACTTGGAATAAAATGAGCGACAGTCAACGTGCTGTGGTTTCTACAACCTGTAAAGCGTCTGTTTCAAACTCAGTTGCAGAATCTGAATTTATTCAATTTGATGCAATGAAGAAAAACGTAGAAGAGCGCGGTGTGGTTATGCATACCTGGCCACAAGATATGATGGCTGCGTTCAAAGGTGCTTGGGAGCAAGTTCTGGTTGATCAGAAGAAAGATGCCACGTTTGCCGCTGTTTACGATGATCTACAGCAGTTCCGCGACAACTATAAAGTTTGGTCGACTCGTGCATTCATTACTCGTAGCGAGTAATTCTTAGGCTGCACTTCGGTGCAGCCCTTTCCCAATTGACCTAACCGAGCTTTTCGTATGAATTCAGAAGTTACTCAGTCCCCAGTTGCGATAGCCGATTTAATTGACCGAGGTTTAATTAAGTTAGGCCATGTTGTTTCTTGGGTGTATGCAATATTAATCGTCGTGATTATCACACAAGTGATTTTACGTCGTGGCTTTAGCTCTGGCTTAATCGCCATTGAAGAAATGCAGTGGCACCTATATGCCATTGGTGTCTTGATCGGCATTGTTTATGCGCAAGCGTGTAATGCCCATGTGAGAGTGGATGTTCTACATTCACACTTTTCCAAAAAATGGCAACATATTGTGGAGATACTGGGTATCTGCATTTTGCTATTACCATTTTTATTTGTGATTTTCTATCACGGTGTGGAATTTGTAGCGGAATCGTTCCGTATGTCTGAACGTTCATTGGCACCCGCTGGGTTACCTCTGCGCTGGTTGATTAAATCAGTGATTCCATTGTTTACCAGTTTGCTTATTTTGGCGTGTTTTAGTCGCTTGTATCGTGAAATTGTTTTACTGAAAAGGGGAGAATAAGCATGGAGATTAATGAAATCTTAATTCTCTCAATGTTTGCTAGCTTTATTTTATTATTATTTACCGGATTTCCAGTGGCCTGGGTATTAGGTGGTGTTGGGACGGTTTTCGCAGGTATCGCTTATTTATGTGATATTCATTTAGATACCATTATCGGTATTGATTTTAATTCCATTGGCATAGTGGTCAGTCGAATTTACAAAATTATGGATAATTGGATTTTAGTGGCATTACCTATGTTTATCTTTATGGGCAATATGCTGGATAAATCCGGCGCCGCTGAAAACTTAATGAAATCCTTTCAAGAGTTATTTGGCCGAGTGAAAGGCGGCTTAGCCATTACCGTTGTCTTGATTGGTATTATTCTCGCCGCATCTACCGGCATTATTGGTGCATCGGTTGTGCTATTAGCTGTGATGTCGTTACCTTCTATGTTAGATCAAGGTTATGACAAAAAAGTCGCTGTAGGCACCGTAGCCAGTGCGGGTACGCTGGGTATATTAATTCCTCCGAGTATCATGTTAGTGATCATGGCTGACCAATTGGCTTTGTCGGTTGGGGATTTGTTTATGGGAGCGGTATTTCCTGGCTTGGTGCTAGGGGCGCTCTATATTGTATATATTCTAGGGTGGGGCGTTTTAAAGCCTACTTCCATGCCGTTAGCAGAGAATATCCAACCAGTTACATTGGGTCTTTGGATTCGAGTTTTAAAGTCGGTGTTGCCAACTTTACTCATGATCGTTGCCGTATTAGGCAGTATTTTTACCGGTATGGCGACCCCCACTGAAGCATCGGCGGTCGGTGCGTTGGCAGCGGTATTACTGGCTTGGTATAACGGCAAGTTGTCGTTTCCTGTATTTAAAGATTGCTTGCATAACACATTCAATGTGAGTGGTTATATTTTCGCAATCTTTATTGGTGCCACCATGTTTGCGTTGGTATTACGAGAACTCGGCGGTGATGAATACATTGAATCCTTTTTAACCGGATTACCGTTTGGACCTTATGGCATTATTTTATTCATCTTGGGCATCATCTTTTTATTAGGGTTTGTGCTGGATTGGATCGAAATCACGCTGATTATCTTGCCATTGGTTGCACCGGTTATTAATGCGTTGGAATTATCCATAAATGGTTATGGTGTGTTAGATAACCCAGAGTTGGTTTGGTTTGTCATGTTGGTAGCGGTCACCTTGCAAACCTCGTTCTTAACACCGCCGGTAGGTTTTGCGCTCTTTTATTTGAAAGGGGTATGTCCGCCAGGTGTAACCCTTGGCACGATATATAAAGGCGTGATTCCATTTATCGTATTGCAGCTATTGGGCTTAACATTATTGTTACTGTTCCCAGCGTTGGTGAATTGGTTCCCAGCCATGGTGTACAGCCCTTAACGAGTAAGGAGTAAGGTGTTAAGGGAACTGAATTAAGGAATTAAAAAGTGCAAGGCCAAAAGCCTAGAAAGGATCCACACTTCACAAAGCAAACGCCAAAAGCGTTTGCTTTTTTTGTTTTGGGTCAGAGTAAAGCCTTTTTAAAAAGCAGTAATCGATGTGGTATTACTAAACAGATTGACATGGATAATTCAGTCATGGCAAGCGCTTTTGATTTCAGAAAGCGGATAATGGTGAAAAGAGAAGTGCGCTGTAGAAGTACAAATAAACGTGCAAAAGAAGTGAGAATACCAAGCGGGTTATAAAAGGTAGCAATAAATAACCAGCCACTAATATATTTATTATTAGCGGCTGTGTGATTAAACCTTATTCTACAAATTGGGTTTGACTAGCAATAAGAGAAGAGAGTTTTAAATTCCAGTGAGCCATTCCGCTTTGGCTATACACAAATTGTCCACTTAGTGACTTCATTTGTGGAATGCGATCCGGTTTAACCCCTTTTAAAATCATGGATGCTAAACGTGCAGCTGTTATACCTTCCTGATGGGCGGAGATCGTAAAGCCGCCAGCCCCTTGTTCTTTACCGATAAAAATATCCCAAAATGAAAAAATAGGAACCTTTGCTTGGTGAAAGGCTTGGCTAATTAAAACGCTGGGTGGGATGTATTGATTGGCTTTATCGCGAATGGTGTGGTGGGTACCAATAATAATCGCATCGTATTGGCCATGGGCTTGATATACAGCTTGTAGCCAGGTGTCCTTATCATTGGTTAGGACGATGTCGAGTTCGGAGCCATACAGTTGAGCTTGGCGGGCATCCTCAAAAAACTCACTCACCGCGTTTTGCATGGTGGGTGAATCGTCCATCAGGATAAGAAAGCGATCATTATTCGATAGCACCTTGCGTAAGTGGCGGATACTTTCGGCAAAAAATGGACGTTCTAAAATGCCGGTTACTAAGGGGTGGTTAAGGGTAGGGTGTTGCGTTGGACCACCGTTGACGCCTAAGAACACCACGGGAATGTTTTTATCTACTAAATACTGCGCCATGAGTGAAAAAGCATTGTCATCTCCTAGTATGGCGATGTCAGGTTGTATGGTTTCTATTTGGGCCTGTACGGATTTTACTTTTTGCGGCCATTGCTCCTTTGCTAAGCGCTTTGTATCCAACTCAAAAATATGAATGTTATGTTCTTCTGCTAATACAGATTGAATGGCTGTGATGTAATCGTGATCCCATTTGTATTGAGAGTGGTAGCTTTCAATGATCACAACGTTTTTTGCCAAACACATGGGCGCGACCAATAATAGGGATAAAAAGAGGGCTTTCATGATGGTTTCCTTGTTGTTATTTTGCACACAGTTAAGCATTGAATTGAAATCCCCCCAATGGTGCTTTGGTAGTAACAAAAGCCAGTAAATCCCTTGAGTTTGGTTGTCTTCTGGGGTTGAAATACAGTAATGTGATGACTATTAAAAAATGAAGTAACTGTTAAGGAAGTGATGATGGATTTACAAATCGTTCAGCAAGGTATTTATGATGATATTCCCCTTCACGGACGTTTTTTATTCTTTCAACTCAATCATCAAGCGCAAACAGAGCAAGTAAAATCGGTACTAAACGCGATCCAATCTCAAGTAGATGGCCAAAGCGTCGTATTAGGATTGGGCGATGCCACATTAAATGCATTAAACGCCAAAGGGCTCGAGTCACTACAGTTTCCAACTTATGATACTCGTGGTGTTCAAGTGCCATCGACGCCAGCGGCATTATGGATATGGTTGCGAGGGGACGACCTAGGCGACATTACTTTGCAGGCGCAAAACTTAGCGTCGAAGCTAGAAGGTGCGTTTACTCTTGATAGCAGTGTGGATGCGTTTAAATACAAAGAAGGTCGTGATCTTACGGGTTATGAAGACGGTACCGAAAACCCTGAAGGGGAAGAAGCTTTTGCCACGGCGTTTACTCAAACCGGCGGCTCGTATGTGGCTATTCAGCAATGGCAGCATGATCTAGCGCATTTTAAACAGCAAAGCCAAGATCAACAGGATGACACCATAGGTCGTCGTTTAAGTGATAACGAAGAATTAGACGATGCTCCAGAATCTGCCCATGTGAAACGTACCGAGCAAGAAGGTTTTGACCCGGAGATCTTTCTATTGCGCCGCTCCATGGCTTATGGAGAGGGATTGAATGCTGGGTTGGTCTTCCAAGCATTTGCTGCAACCACGCAATCATTTGCAACCATGATGGCCAAAATGGTTGGGGAAGAAGACGGCATAGTGGATGCCTTGTTTAACTTCACACGGCCTATCACCGGGGCGTTTTTTTGGTGCCCACCCATGAAAAATGGTCAGCCAGATTTCAGTTTGATCTTTTAAGATATCAAACAAAAAAGCCTGCATAAGCAGGCTTTTTTGTTATTTGTTACCCCAAATTTTAGCGACTGCGCGATCTGTGCCCAGTAGTCCCACAATAAACCCCACAGCAGCCACACCGCCAAAAACCACAACTGGGATTAAGTATCCGTAGGTTTCGCCGCCAGCAGAAAATACACATACCAAGGTGGCTAAGAATGTAAATAGAACCGCAATGGCCAGCAAAATGGTGCGGTGTGAGTCTTTATAGCTGTATGGCTCATTGCCAGCTTCTAGGGGATTTAAGATGACAGAGAACAGGTTTCTTAGTTGGGTTTTCATGTTACAGGCTTTTTAGCTAGGAATAGTATGCAGCACATTCTGCGCAAATATGCACTTGGACACAATGACTACTGACAGTTTCTTACGGGTGTGATTAGATAAGTAAATTATATATAAACCTTAAAATGATTATAAAAATAAATGAGCTATTGGGGTGTACATGAATGTAACGGTTAAGCAATTGCGCATCTTTGTGGAAGTGGCGCGCCACTTGTCATTCGCTGCTGCGGGCAATCATTTACATCTGAGTCAGCCAGCCATTTCACTTGCTATTCAAAATCTTGAGCAGCACATCGGCGGTAAATTATTTGATCGCAATACTCGTCACTTGGCGTTAACCCCAGAGGGACAATCATTTTACCCAACAGCGCTTGGGTTGTTGAATCAATGGTCACAAGCATTAGATGACGTACATAATTTATTTACTCTTCAACGCGGTAAATTAAATATGGCAGTGATGCCGTCTTTTGGCTCCAATGGTTTGGAAGACGTTGTAGCGCAATATCATAAGTTATACCCAGAAATTAATTTGGCCATTGATAATATCGTGATGGATCAAGCTATTGAGGGGGTCAGAAAAGGGCGTTATGAAATGGCGGTGATGTTTGCTGCGCAGAATATGAATGCAGTGGAGTTCACGCCATTATTCACTGATCACTTTATGGCCATTTACAGTGACGAATATGCTCAATTATTAAACGGAGTGAATCTACAAGAAAATTGGCAAGCACTTTTTGATTGCCCTATGGTGGTGATGGATAAAGATTCCAGTATTCGTCGCTGGATCGAAGAGGAAGTGCAAAGCCAGCAGTTGCAAATTCAAACCGTGGCCGAAGTGAATCAAATCGAAACTTTAGGCCGATTTGTGGCGAAAGGCTTAGGTGTAGGGATCGTCCCTTCATTATGTCAGCAGCAAATGCAGGGTTTGGGGTTACATATGCAAGCGTTGGGTGATCAAGTGCAATCACGAGAGGTTGGGGTGGTGACGTCATCACAGCATAGTTTATCTACGGCAGCTCAATCCATGTTGAAGCTATTGCAAAACCTTTACGCATAGAAATTAGGTGGCGTCGTATCGAATGATTCGATCTAACAAGTGCAATTTATTCAACCATTGCCTATACATTTTTCATTACACTGTTTGAAACAGTGGAGAATTATTATGCGTACGATTCAAACATTACTTAATGCTCAAGACGCCATGGACGGGGCTGGCGTAAAAATTAAACGCCACAGTACCGTGCGTTATGCTTTGGCAGACCCATTTTTGATGTTAGATGAAATACGCAGTGACGATCCTGACGATTTTATCGCAGGCTTTCCGCCTCATCCTCATCGCGGTATTGAAACCTTAACCTACATGCGTGTGGGGGGCATTCGCCATGAAGATCACATGGGCAATACCGGCCAAGTACTCAGTGGTGGCGCCCAATGGATGCGTGCTGGCCGAGGTGTGATTCACGGTGAAATGCCGCTAAAAGAACATGACAAAATGCATGGCTTTCAATTATGGATTAATTTAAATAGCCAAAATAAGATGATCGACCCGGATTATCGAGACGTGCCGAAAGAAGAAATGGCCCATGTGCTAACAGCAGATTATCTCGCACACGTATTGGCAGGTACATGGACCTTGGATGGTAAAGAATACCTTGGCCCTTTGGATAAATTAGAAGCCAGCAGTGCCATTTTAGATTTGGAGCTAAAGGCCGGTGGCCAGTTTGAGCACGATATTCCGGATGATCATCATTTGGTCATGATGGTGTATGAAGGCCAGGTGGAAGTGGCTGGCAATGCAGTGAAACGTCCGCAAATGGCTTTGTTTTCACAGCAAGGTGGATTGAATGTGACTTCGAGTACTGGGGGGAAAGCCCTGATAATACATGGCGTGCCCCATAAGGAGCCCATTGCCAATTACGGACCTTTTGTCATGAATACCCCTGAGGAGATCGAGCAGGCCATCCAAGATTATCAAAATGGTGTTCTTGTATAGGCAGTTCAGTATTCTCGCAAGCAATAAAAAAGGTAGCCTAGGCTACCTTTTTTATTGAATGATTATTCGAATGCGTTAGGGCTGAATAAGGGGTTCCCCATCATCAGATTTTATTACCCAACGAATATCCATGGCTATGATCAGGGTGGTCACCAAGAGAATAGCGCCAATGGTGTAGTGTTGTACCTGCACGGTAATAAAGATGGTACCAGCCAAAAGGCAAATGAAAAGTAATGTAAAAATGGCCAAAAGTGCTTTTTTATGTTCGCTGCCCATAAGGGCTCCTATTATTCTAATCGGTTGTTACGTCATAAATATACCTACGAAAAGACTATACAAACGTAAAATAATGTAACCAGTGTGTAATGTTTTTATGCGCTATGTAAGTTACTCAAGAACCCTAAAATCCAGTATCATGACGCCCAAATTATGGGTGAGTAACAATGTTTAGATTGGGTTTAATTATTAATCCCTATGCCGGATTGGGTGGCAGCGTGGCCCTAAAAGGCAGTGATAATATGGCGCAACAAGCGCTAGACATGGGGGCGATTGCCAAAGCAGGGCAACGTACGCACACGGCTTTATCTTTATTGGAAGACCTAAAAGACCAAATTCAGGTGGTGACCTGCCCAGGTGACATGGGTGAATCTGTGGTTGAAAGCTTGGGTATGAACTATGAAGTCATTGCTGGAATATCAGTTGGTCAAACCTCTGCTGAGGATACGCAAAAAGCGGCTGAAATCATCAAGGCCCAAGGGGTGGATCTATTGGTGTTTGCCGGTGGCGATGGCACCGCACGGGATGTGTGTTCTGTGGTTGAAGATGCGTTTCCTGTTTTAGGGGTTCCGGCTGGAGTAAAAATTCACAGCGGTGTGTATGGGGTGACACCTTCGGCATCCGGTGAAGTGATTCGCTTATTGGTTACGGGTCAGCTGGTGGATTTAAAACCTCAGGATGTGCGCGATATTGATGAAGATGCGTTTCGAAATAATCAGGTAAAAGCCAAGCTTTATGGGGAAATGTTGGTACCTCAAGCCGGCCAATTTGTGCAGGCGGTTAAACAAGGGGGCATTGAGCAAGAAGAGCTGGTACTGGATGATTTAGCCGCGTATTTAGCCCAAGAGTTAGAACCAGATGTGTTGTATTTAATTGGGTCTGGAAAAACGACGCAGCACTTTATGGATTACTTACACCTTCCTAGTACCTTATTAGGTGTGGATGCGCTATTAAATGAAAACGTCATTGCAGAAGATGTCAATGAACAGCAAATTTTAGCCTTATTAGATGAATATCCAGATGCTCGCATCATGGTCAGTGTCATCGGTGGGCAAGGCCATGTGTTTGGCCGCGGCAATCAGCAATTAAGCAGTGAGGTGATTAAGCGAGTGGGGCGTGAGAACTTAATGATTCTTTCTACCAAAACCAAGCTGACTCAATTGGAAGGTCGCCCATTAATTGCGGATACCTCGGATGTCGCGTTAGATAAAACCCTTGCAGGGCATATTGAAGTGATTACAGGGTATCAAGATAAAGTGCTGTATCCGATTCAGTAATGAATACGCTGATAAGGCACCAATAAAAAAGGAAGGGTAAGCCTTCCTTTTTTATTGGTTGTTTTTCAAGCAATCTAAAGTTTAAAGCGGATTGATTTCCACCATTAATTCGTTACTCAATTGCTCAAGGGCATCACGCACATCATCCACCTCTACAGTTTCTGGAATGTGTACCCAGGCTTTGGTTTTGAAAAGAGGCTCGGCACTCATGGCTGCACTTTCAAATTGAGTGTTTAATTCCAATACGTTAACCGCCAATGCCGCGAGTGCTTGAGCCACATCTTTTACGATACCAGGGCGGTCATTGCCCACGATATTTAATTTGGCATTGGCTTGGCTATCGCTGGCTTGTGCCTGGGAGTATTCAGTATTGATCACCCAGCCAGTATCTTTTAGTTGGTTCAGGGCGACTTCTAAGCCGCTGACATTTTGCTCGGTGATTTGCACTTTTACGATACCGGCGAATTTACCGGCCAGTTGTGTCATGCGGCTTTCTAACCAATTACCTTGATTATCTTTGATGATGCCGGAAAGGGTGTCGACTATACCTGGGCGGTCGTCGGTCATGATGCTGATAATGAAAAATGATGACACTGGGCTACCTCTTGTTTTAATTATGTTAATTTCGGCACTATAGCCCAGTGCTGTCGGGGATGAAAGCGACAGCACTTTCAAATGGGTTTCAAGGTGAGGTTATCTCGTCTGGAGTTATCTAAATCGCTCAATGATGTTGTGCTGCTCATTCACCAAATTAGTCACATTAATGGCGGCTTCTTTCGATTCTTCGGCACTGGTTGTATTGTCTTGCGCGCTTTGGCGAATCACATTCATGTGCTTGCTGATTTCTTCCGAGCCAAGGCGTTGCTCTTGTACTGCCTGATTAATAGTGGCCATTTGCGTGTTGATTTCTTCAACGCTGTCTCGGACTTGTTGCAAGGTTGAATAGGTCTCTTGCACTTGTTCGGCATTGGCTGACGCTTGCTCACGAGATTGATCCATGACCTCTGTCGCTCCTTGAGCCCCTTGTCTCAATTGATCAACGATGCGTCGAATCTCTTCAGTGGATTCAGAGGTGCGATTGGCAAGCGTGCGCACTTCATCTGCAACTACGGCAAAGCCGCGACCTTGTTCACCGGCGCGAGCGGCTTCTATGGCTGCATTTAATGCCAATAGGTTGGTTTGCTCAGCTATGGCCTGGATCACTTCTAAGAAGCTATGAATGGATTCGGAATGCTCAGCGAGATTTTGCACATTGGTTGACGCTTGGTTAATGGTTTGCGCCATGGCTTCCAATGTGGTTTTGGCTTTTTGCATTTGTTGTTCGCTGGTTTGAGTGTCACTTTTTGCTTTTTCTGTTTGTTGTGCGGTTTCGTTCACGGAATCCGAAATAGAATCAAACTGAGTGGTGATCTCTTCAAACGCCGCGGCAAACATGGTGGCGGCATCCAGTTGTTCAGTTAGTTTATGTAAGCTGTTTTCAGCGGCGCGATGGCTGATGTTGGAGGCATTTTGAATCGGAATACAGGTATCTTGAATGCGTTCGCGTAAAGTAATGATTTGGCTTTGCATGTGCTCAAATGCCATGAGAATTTCACCTACATCATCATTGCGTCCCGTATAAATATACGCCGCCAAGGGGTCATGGGTAATGGTGCGGGCTTTTTTCAAAACTTGTTTCAGGTTTTTAAGCGCTGAGCCTTGCACAAAGGCTAATGCCGCCACTGGAATTAACGCAATCCAAGGGTTGAAGAAGTGATCAATCGCCACGGCACTTAAACCCAATAGCACGCTTACAATTTGCCCTAATGGCAAAGACTGCAGGCGAGTTTTTGAGCTTAGTGGTGATTTATTTTTGTTGAGACGGCCATAGACTTTTTCAGCCCGCTCAATAGTATCCTTAGTGGGCTTATAACGTACAGATTCATAACCTACGACATTGCCATTTTCTTTAACTGGGGTGACAAACGCATCCACCCAGTAGTAATCACCATTCTTACAACGGTTTTTGACGATGCCTTTCCATTGTTTGCCTTTTTTAAGGTAGTCCCACAATAGTTGGAAGGCGGCTGGTGGCATGTCGGGATGGCGCACAATGTTGTGGTTCTTGTGCAGTAATTCTTCCTCGGTGAAGCCGCTGATGTTTAGAAAATCTTGGTTGACGTGCTCAATGGCGCCTTTGAGGTTGGTGGAGGAAATGATTCGCTCGTGACTCTCAAGCACGCGTTCTTGATCGGTTACCGGTAAATTCTTTTTCATAATAGGGTCACTAAGCTTAATCCTTTATGGCTTCTGCAATTAAGGTTAGCTCAAATTTACTAAAGTGAAATGTTGAATTGTCAGGCATAATAGGGGCCGCTATAGCCATAATAATAATTTCTAGGTACACCCATGAGTCAGCACATTCTTGCCATTGATCAAGGTACAACCAGCTCTCGCGCCATTATTTTTAACGAAAAAGGCCAAATCGTTGTTCAAGCGCAACAGGAGTTCCCGCAACACTTTCCTAAATCGGGTTGGGTAGAGCACGATCCAGAAGACATTATGGAAAGCGTTCTGTCGGTTTGTCATGAAGCATTAAACAAGGCGCAACTGAATGCGTCAGATATCGCCAGTATCGGTATCACTAACCAACGTGAAACCACAGTGGTGTGGGACAAGCAAACCGGTAAGGCCATTTACCGTGCCATCGTCTGGCAAGATCGTCGCACAGCAGATTTATGCGAATCCCTAAAACAACAAGGCCTGGAAGATAAAATCAATGACAAAACCGGTTTGTTATTGGATCCGTATTTTTCGGCCACCAAGATCAAATGGATTTTAGATAATGTAGACGGTGCCAGAGCAAAAGCCCAACGCGGTGATTTAGCCTTTGGCACCATAGATAGCTTCATTTTGTGGCGTTTAACAGGGGAGCATAAAACCGATGTGACCAACGCCTCCCGTACTTTGCTGTGTAATATTCACCAGTTGCAATGGGATGAAGAGCTGCTATCCATTTTTGATATTCCTGCGCAAATCTTACCGTCCATCCATCCTTCCAGTTGTGAGTTCGGATTAACATCAGCCAATATTTTTGGCGCACCTATCTTGGTGGGAGGCATTGCTGGGGATCAGCAAGCGGCGCTCATTGGCCAGGCGTGTTTTAAAGAAGGCATGGCTAAAAGCACGTACGGCACTGGTTGTTTCTTGATGCTCAATACCGGCGATACTCCGCGCAAGAGCCAGCATCGATTACTGACCACAGTTGCCTATCAAATTGGTGATGTCACTCACTATGCCCTAGAAGGCAGTATCTTCATGGCCGGTGCGACGATTCAGTGGATTCGTGACGGTTTAAAACTGATTCACCATGCCAGCGAAACCTTGGATATGGCGCAATCGGTTGGAGCCAATAATCAGGTGTATTTGGTACCCGCATTCACTGGGTTGGGTGCTCCGTATTGGGACCCGCATGCTCGCGGCGCCATTATGGGATTGACCCGTGATACGGGTATTGCAGAAATCGTGACCGCAGGTCTGCAAAGTGTGTGTTATCAAACCCGTGATCTACTTGAAGCCATGAAAAAGGATCAGGCTATGCCGGCCCATTTACGCGTTGATGGTGGCATGGTGGTGAATGACTGGGTGGTACAGTTCTTGTCTGATATTTTAGATCTACCCATTGAACGTCCAGTGATCACTGAAACCACGGCTCTTGGGGCGGCGTTTTTAGCGGGCTTGAGTGGGGGTGTTTTTGCCAGTATTGAAGAGGTGTGTGCCCTTTGGCAGGAAGAGTCTGAATTCAAACCTGTTATGAAAGACGATGAAAGAAATGCCCTTTATAACGGTTGGTTAGATACGGTATCCAGAGTTCGCACAAGCGAGTAAGATGGCCGCCCATAAAAATAACAGCGGCGCTGACATGGGCGCAAAGGATGGACCATGCTGCAAACTGAAAAGCAGGCCTTACGGCTAAGGCGTTCAGTGTTATCCAATTTGGGCGTGCTCTCATTGGTGCTGTTGTGTTGGCTTGCTGCCCACATGGGGTATTTTGTTATTGATACCCCATATGTTTTGGCTTTAACCATTGTCATGTGGTTGGGTCATGGTCTGTTTGTGATTGCGATTGCCTGTTCTGGCAACCTAAGATTCAAAGATGCCAGTCTGACGCTTCCCCAGATGATCTGGGTGACGCTGTTTCTTAGTTTACTCATGTCTGTTGTGCAAGATATCCGTCCCTTATTGCTCATGGGGTATCTATTGGTCATGTCTTTTGGGGCGTTTCGTCTTTCTATCAAAGGCTTCTACGGTTTTACGGTTTTCACCATTGCTTGCTATCTATTAAGTCTGAGCTGGATTTATCAACACCGACCTGATGATGTGCAATTGGCACAAGAGTTCTTTGTGTTTGTGGGCTTTGGCTTATCTTTGTGCGGCTTTTTACTGATGGGGACGGAGTTCAGTAACCTAAGAAAATCCCTTGTGGCTCGGCATCGAGAATTAAAAGGCGCGGTTTCCCGTATTGAGGAGTTAGCCGTAACCGATGAACTGACGGGTCTTTATAACCGCCGCTATCTCATGCAGATGTTGGCGCAACAGCGGGCCTTAGCCAATCGCAGTCGATATGGTTTCGTGGTGTGTTATTTGGACTTGGATCACTTTAAAAAAGTGAATGACCAGTACGGTCACCCGTTTGGAGATAAGGTCTTGAAAGGGTTCGCTAATCTCATGTCATATTGCCTGCGTGAGGTAGATATCGGCGCGCGCTTAGGTGGTGAAGAGTTCGTGTTGGTGTTGGCGGATACGAATTTAGATGCGGCCTATGGCGTGTGTCAGCGCATGGCCGATAAGTGGCGAGAAATGCGTTTTCATGAGGCGCCGGATTTGATTCTTACACTGTCTGCGGGCATCACAGAGTTTAAAGCGCCTGAGACCATCGAGCGGACTTTAGAGCGGGCCGATCGATTACTGTATGAAGCGAAAAATAAAGGGCGTAATTGCATCGAAGTGGAGCAACAAGAGCTACAAGTGCCATTTGATTTCGATGAAGACACCCAGCCTGCTTAGTTTTTTAAAAATACCGCCTTAATGCGATAAAGCCACTTAATTGCACCCAACTAAATTGTTTGTGTTCCACGAATTCTGGGTCAAATTGGGTCTGGAGTAGTCGCTCATAATCCACGTGAACACTGGGCACCAAATACCAATATGGACCTAAGTAATATCGGTAGTGCCAATCAAAGCGAAATCCCATTTGATAGACGGTGCTTTCGGCGCTAGAAAGTTGTCTGTGCTGAGTGGCGTCATTACTCAGGTCGCTGTCCAGTTTCGCCAAATACATCTGCCATTGAAAATTAAGGCCACGGTCATCCTTGATACGACCCAAGCTGAAGCCAAATCCGGAAAAGGTGCCATCAAACAGGGTTGCATTCGTGCTAGTGATGTCGGCGTTCACAGGCGAGGATTCGCTGGAATAAAACAACCCAAGGGTGTTGATGGGGCCTTCATCTTTTACGCTCTCATACCAATAAACATGGGCTCGGTGTAAATGACGCTCAAAATCGATGATGTCCCCTGTGTTCAAAGTTTGAGCGGCGCCGGAATTACTGACATACACCAGACTCGTGCTGATCTCTGAATTCATAGATTCGTCTTGCCACTGAAACTGAAACCAGAGCCCTTGATGGATATGAAATTGATATAGGGATACATGGGTGTCTACAGACAAGTAGCTGGGGCTTTGTTGTATTTTGATCTTGGGTCCGCGAGCGAGCCAACCAATAGGGTGACGTCGATACGTTTGCAGATTTAACTCGCCTTCATAAGTGGTCTCTTGCAAGCTTGCAGAATCACTGAGGAACTGATTTTGCGTATCGATGACACCATTGGCGATGCCCGAGTATTCACCCCAAGTAAAAGCGCTGGAAAGCAGGCATATAATGAAAAGTAGTTGATGCATAGGTTAGTTATCGACCAGATCTGAAAAATGTGCAATCTGGTTACATAAACTTACAAAACACCTGATAAATGAAACGGTATTGACAAGAGATCGGGGCTATATTAGTCCAATCAGTTTTTGTCTAAGAGCTGATCATTGTGTGACTCCTTATTTGTATTTAGCGCCTTTTTGGCGCTTTTTTTTTGCTTTTTCATCGGCTTATCTTGGGTTTATGTCTGTACTAATGAAAAAGCAGTGTTAAACTTGCGCGAAATTTTTTTGTAAGGGTTCTGGCATGACTGATACTGCTGAACAACTGACTCAATCGACGCAAAAACGAATCTTAAGCTGGCTAATTCTATTGGGTGGTATTTACGCCATTCTCTTGTCAGTGGGTATGGTGGGCTCAGGCTTCAAATGGGCCTCAGGTGGATCAGAAGGGGCGAAAGAACTCTTCGAATTTGCGACCAATCCCTTCCTTGCTCTTCTTATCGGTACCTTAGCGACCGCTCTTGTTCAAAGTTCCAGTACTGTTACCTCTGTTGTAGTTGGCCTTGTGGCTGGCGGATTACCTGTTTCCATCGCGATTCCTATGGTGATGGGCGCCAACATTGGTACCACGATTACGAATACCTTGGTGAGTCTAGGCCACGTGCGTAAGAAGTCTGAATTCCGCCGTGCGTTTGCCGCAGCCACGGTTCACGATTTCTTTAACCTTATGTGTGTGGCGATCTTCTTGCCGTTGGAAATCATCTTTGGTTTCCTAGAAAAAGCCAGCGCCTATGTGTCTAGCCACCTAATTGGTGCTGACTCAATGAGCATGAAAGGCTTCAACTTTATTAAGCCAATCACTAAACCTGTGATCAGCGAAATTAAGTCCTTGCTAGGCGTACTTCCTGAAAAAGTAGCGGCTATCACGCTAATCGTGTTGGGTATTGTATTGATTTTCGTGGCCATCACTTTGATTGGTCGTGTATTACGTAACTTGATGGTGGGTCGTGCGAAGCAGTTACTACACGCTGCAATTGGTCGTGGCCCGATTACCGGTATCGGTAGTGGTGCACTAGTAACCGTATTAGTACAGTCATCGTCTACCACCACCAGCTTAATGGTTCCACTGGTTGGTTCAGGCGTATTTAAACCACGTGATATCTATCCGTTTACCCTAGGTGCGAACATTGGTACCACGATTACGGCGTTATTAGCGGCAACCGCATTGTCTGGCCCTGGTGCCATTGTGGGTCTGCAAATTGCCCTAGTGCATTTGATGTATAATTTATCGGGTGTGTTGGTTATTTTCGGATTACCGTTCTTAAGAGAAATACCACTGAAAGCTGCTGAGCGTTTAGCAGAAGTTGCGACCAAGCGTCACTCACTTGCGGCACTATACGTGTTGAGTGTGTTCTTCTTGTTCCCAGCTTTGTGTGTATTTATTATGTCTAGCTTCAGCTAAGGAGATAGCAATGGGTAAGAAACGTATCAAGGAATTGCAAAAACAGGTCAAGGAAGCGAAAGAGACCTTAGCGGAATTAGAGAAAAAGCGTAATAAAAAGATCTTAAAGGCACAGCATAAAGTGATCGAAGATCTTGAAAACATGATCGACGAAGAAACCCTTCGTCGTGAAAGCTTGATCGAGCTAAGTGAAGAAGCGTTCCAAGAAGCGAAAGAATTAATGGAAGGTTTAATTCAAAAAGTAAAAAATCTTGTGAAATCTGAAAAGTAATCACAAACAAAAAAGCCCCTAAGTGAGTTTCACTTAGGGGCTTTTTTATGCCTGCTATTTTATAAGCCCATGAACCATTGTTTGTTTACAGCATGCGCAAAGCACATGTCTGCAGCCAGTTGCTTAACATTTGAATGGCTTAGGTAGAATTGGATCTGTTGCTGGATTTGTTGAACGAGACTGTCGTAATTGAAACTTAAGAAGTTTTCGCCGTTATGAAATTGCACACTAAAGTCATCGCTGATCTCAATGCCTTGGTGTTTGAGCTGACGTGCAAGATTACGACTCACGTTGCGAAAAGCCATGTCTTTTAATAAGTAAGGTAAGCATCCAGGCATATTGAATGACCACGCATCGGCATAGAACTCAGCATCTAATGCCTTTGCTTGCAGAATAAAGGGGTCAGTAATGCGCTGCGCTTCACTGGCCGATACGGGAATACTGCTTGGACAGCGATAGTAATATTGAATGTCGTAACTGGCGTCTTGATTTGGCTTTAAGCTGGGGTGGGGTGGGGCTACGAGTTCATTATCTAAGATGACTTTAAAACTTACCGGCCAGAGTTGATCCGAGTGGGTGAAAATACGTACTTTTTGCACTTTATTTAAGCCCAGTTGGCAACGGGCTGTATTTTCCGCCAGCGTCACGCATAGAAACTCTGCGAAGCGATCGAAGTCATAATGAACTTTTGGGTTAGCCATGTTTCCTCCTAGTTAAATCGGGAGTCTTATTCTTTAGCGTAATAATGAGAAACGCTTTTAATAGATAAGAGCTACTCTGTTATCGTTTTATGTAAGTATAGACAGAGTAGCCAAACAGGCTTAGGTGGATTCGGTCTTTAACCGTTACCTTTGGTGCTGTTATTCACCTTTTAGGTAAGCAAGCACGTCTTCATGGTGAGTTTTGGTTTTGAACTTGTCCATAATGTGAACAAGTTTGCCTTTCTCATCAATGATGAAGGTGATGCGATGAATGCCATCGAATTCGCGACCCATGAATTTCTTAGGGCCCCATACACCGTATTTATCGGCGATGGAGTGGTCTTCGTCTGACAACAAGGTGAAGTTTAGGTTATCGCGTTCTTTGAACTTTAAAAGACGAGCAGGGGCGTCAGGGCTGATGCCCAGTGTCACCACATTTAGTTTATCCAATTCTTTTTTACTGTCGCGCAAGCTACAAGCTTGGGTGGTGCAGCCAGGTGTCATGGCTTTTGGGTAGAAATATAAAACTACGGTTTTGCCGCGGAAATCTTTTAATGCGACTTTGTTGCCGTTTTCATCCAAGGTGGTAAATGCTGGGGCCACTTTGCCAATGGTAGGGCGAATCATAGTGCTTCCTTATGGGTTTGCGACTGATGGCTCTTATTTTAGCCTTTTAGTTTTAACTTGAGTTCGGTTTTAGGCACGCAACAGCAAGGTAGGATCTCGCCTTCATTAATCCATGCCATTGGCTCTTGTAGATACGCCACTTCCCCTTCGATTAAATCGGTGCGGCAGCCTCCACAATAGCCTTCACGGCATTGATAGGGCAGTTGTACCCCTTGCGCTTCTAAACTTTCTAGTAAGTTACTGGCGTAATGGAAAGCCAAAGGTTTTTCGATGCCTTCCACTGCAACAGCGTATACGGGCTTTTCAAAACCTTGGATTTCAAGTTGCTGATTATCTTGTGGGGACTCTGGGTTATCTAAGGGTAGGAACAGCTCCCCTTGCGGCACATCAGTGTCTGGGGTGCTGATTACCTCAGGACTTTCTAGTTGAAAGTCCTGATGGTCGTTGGCGTCATCTTCGAGATGAAAGTCCGGTTCAGTGGAATTGGGCGCGTCCTTCATGGCCAACATAGTCGTGAACTTACAGTTCGATGTCGCTGAAGTCTTCCAAAGACAATGCGCTGTCGATGGCACCGACTAGGTAGGAGCTGATTTCCGCTTCCTGTGGCGCCACTTGAACATTGTCACTTACCAACCAAGCATTGATCCAAGGAAGTGGATTTTGCTTAGTAGGGAAGATGGTCTCTAAACCAATGGCGGTTAAGCGTTGGTTGCAGATGTATTCCACATACTGACAAAGAATGTCTTTGTTTAAGCCGATCATGCTGCCATCTTTGAATAGGTATTCTGCCCATTCTTTTTCTTGCTCAGCCGCTTCACGGAAAATTTGAATCACTTCTTCGCGACACTCTTTGGTGATTTCACCCATTTCAGGGTCATCTTTACCCATGGCCCAAATTTGCAACATGTGTTGTGTGCCGGTTAGGTGAAGGGCTTCATCGCGTGCGATCAATTTGATGATCTTGGCGTTGCCTTCCATGGTTGCGCGTTCTGCAAATGCGAAACTGCATGCAAAGCTGACATAGAAACGAATGGCTTCTAACACGTTTACAGAGGCAACCGTTAGATACAATTTACGCTTTAGATCACGCAAGTTGATATCAATAATTTCACCATTCACTTCGTGCTGACCTTCACCTAGGTTTTGGTAATAGGTTACGCCTTCAATGAGGTCGTCGTAGTATTTGGTCACACTTTCAGCACGCTTGGTGATGTATTCGTTGGTCACGATGTCATCAAATACCGCAGCAGGGTCGGAGATTACGTTACGAATAATGTGCGTGTAAGAGCGACTGTGAATGGTTTCACTGAACGACCAGGTTTCAATCCAGGTTTCAAGTTCTGGTAAAGAAACGATCGGCAGTAGTGCCACGTTAGGAGAGCGACCTTGAATACTGTCCAATAGCGTTTGATATTTTAAGTTGCTCAGGAAAATATGTTTTTCATGCTCAGGTAGATTCGCAAAATCTTTACGGTCAGTGGATAGGTCCACTTCTTCAGGGCGCCAGAAAAACGATAGTTGTTTTTCAATGAGCTGTTCGAAGATTTTGTATTTTTGCGTGTCGTAGCGCGATACATTTACGTGCTCGCCAAAAAACATAGGCTGGCTAAAGGTGTCGAATGTATTGCGGTTAAATGTTTGATAAGCCATGTTTTACACTTTTAAAATAAACAACAAACTTAGGTTTGTTGGTGTTAAGCGGAGCGTTTCCGCTTAACTGAGATTTAAAGGTCAAAAGCCCCTAAGGGCTAATAGGAACCACTGGTCAACCCAAAAGGTTTCTGCGCGTGCCTTTCAGGCTGGAGAACAAGGCAAACTTCGTAGTGAAAGGGTGGTCCCTTTTCAAGAAGTTTAACGATGTTGTACAGCATTAAAGGTCGCGCCCTACGGGGCCTTTAGGGAGATCAAATTTCTTTGTTGTGATTTTTCAATTTAACCCGTTAAATTTTTAAAACCACGCCTTAAACTTTGATCTCCTTAAAGGCCAGAATCCATTCTGGGTTGACCAGTGGTTCCTACCGTTTAAATTTTACATGCACCGCCAGCGCAATCGTCTTCTAAGTCTTGCTGAGAATCGTCTGCACCGTCACGGGTGTTGTGGTAATACAAGGTTTTAAGACCTAGCTTATAGCTAGATAGTAAGTCTTTTAATAAGACTTTCATTGGAACCTTGCCGCCTTCAAATTTAGATGGATCGTAGTTGGTGTTGGCAGAGATGGCTTGGTCCACAAACTTCTGCATCACACCAACCAATTGTAAGTAACCGTCGTTAGATGGCCACTGCCATAGCAATTCGTATTTATGACGAATACGGTCAAACTCAGGTACCACTTGCTTCAAGATACCGTCTTTAGATGCTTTCACGCTGATGTAGCCACGTGGCGGCTCAATACCGTTGGTTGCATTACTGATCTGAGATGATGTTTCAGATGGCATGAGAGCGGTTAGGGTAGAGTTACGTAAGCCGTGGGCTTTGATGTCACTGCGTAACGCTTCCCAATCGTAACGAAGCTCTTCGTTGCAAACGGCATCCAAATCTTTCTTGTAGGTATCAATTGGTAGGATACCTTTAGAGTAAGTGGTTTCGTTGAACTTCTCACACGCGCCCACTTCTTGAGCAAGCTTGTTAGACGCTTTCAATAGGTAATATTGAATGGCTTCAAACGTTTGGTGAGTTAAGCCCAATGCGCTGCCGTCGCTGTATTTCACGCCATTTTTCGCAAGGTAGTAAGCGTAGTTGATCACACCCACACCTAACGTACGACGAGACATGCTGGCAATTTCAGCAGCTGGCATTGGGTAATCTTGGTAGCTCAATAGGTTATCCAATGCACGCACGATGATGTCAGATAGTTCTTCTAATTCGTCTAAGTTTTCAAGCGCGCCTAGGTTGAATGCCGCTAGAGTACATAGGGCAATTTCACCTTCTTTGTCGTTAATTTCTTTTAACGGTTTAGTTGGCAGTGCGATTTCCAAGCATAGGTTGGATTGACGAATCGGCGCCACAGCCGGATCGAACGGACTATGAGTATTACAGTGATCCACGTTTTGAATGTAGATACGGCCAGTGCTGGCACGCTCTTGCATCAAGATAGAGAACAACTCAGCTGCTTTAATGGTTTGCTTGCGGATGTGCTGGTCGTTTTCGTATTTCACGTATAACTCTTCGAATTTCGCTTGGTCTTCGAAGAACGCATCGTATAAGCCAGGTACGTCAGAAGGGCTGAACAAGGTGATGTTGCCGCCTTTGATCAATCGCTCATACATTAATTTGTTTAATTGCACGCCGTAATCAAGGTGACGTACACGGTTTTCTTCAACACCACGGTTGTTCTTAAGAACCAATAGGGATTCAACTTCCATGTGCCAAATAGGGTAGAACAAAGTCGCTGCACCACCACGAACACCGCCTTGCGAGCAGCTTTTCACAGCTGTTTGGAAGTGCTTGTAGAAAGGGATACAACCTGTGTGGAAGGCTTCACCACCACGAATTGGGCTACCTAGGGCGCGAATACGACCCGCGTTGATGCCGATACCCGCGCGTTGAGATACATATTTAACAATGGCGCCAGCCGCTGCGTTAATAGAATCTAGGCTATCGTCGGTTTCGATTAGTACGCACGAGCTGAACTGACGGGTAGGGGTACGCACGCCAGCCATGATAGGAGTCGGTAGTGACAACTTAAAGGTAGAAACCGCATCATAAAAACGACGTACGTAATCCATACGAATGGATTTGTCGTAATTGGCGAATAAACACGCACCAATTAATACATAAAGAAATTGTGGGCTTTCAAATACTTCGCCAGTGACACGGTTTTGAACTAGGTATTTACCTTCTAATTGCTTCACCGCAGCGTAGGCAAAGTTTAAATCGCGGCTGTGGTCAATGAAGCTATCCATTTCTTGGAATTCAGCTTCAGAATAATCTTCTAATAAATGACGGTCGTAACGGTCACTGTCGACTAAGCGGGCAACTTGATCGTATAAAGCAGGTGGCTCGAACTGACCATAGGCTTTTTTGCGCAGGTGGAAAATATTTAAGCGCGCAGCCATGTATTGATAGTCAGGTGTATTTTCAGAAATTAAATCCGCAGCGGACTTAATCAAGGTTTCATGGATGTCGGAAGTGGAAATAGCATCCGTGAATTGAATTTGTGCGCGAAGCTCTACTTCTGAAACAGAGACGTTATTGAGTCCCTCTGCTGCCCATGTCAGCACCTTATGGATTTTATCTAAATCTAAAGGAGCACGATTTCCGTCTCGTTTTGTAACATGAAGTGTGCTGTTCATCTCTGACCCTTGCCCATAAAAAAACACCATCCCTTAAAAAGGGGCGGATAGAAAAATTAGGTTTGTTGAATTTCCCGAATCAAGATTTGGCTGTTATGTGACCACTTTGTTCTTATTCTAAGTAACTGTGATCAAAAAGCGAACATTCAATACTGCTCTAACTCGGAATAGACACAGGATATTGCGCTTGGGACTTAGAATCAACCCTATATATAGTGTTTTGTCTTAACTGGACTTGTGGATAAGTTGTGAGTAATGGGTGTGTAAATTTGACTTGTTAGTGTTTGCTTACGGCCCAATGTCGTCATCCGTAATTTGAACTAATCTTAAGGTGTGGACAGCTGGGCTTTCAAGAAAAAGCTGAAAAAAATCACCGCATTAGGCAGGATGCCTATAAGCGTCTAAATTAATGTATATTAGAGTTATTTATCTATTCTGGGACGATCTATGGAACAGACACAACAAACAGATGAAGCGTGGAAAATCTTGATAGTCGAAGATGACGAACGTTTGGCCGGATTGACGCAAGAATACCTTGAGTCCAATGGGATGGATGTGTCCGTTGAAGGGGATGGCAGTCGTGCTGTTGATCGCATTAAAAATGAACAACCGGACTTAGTCATTCTTGATCTGATGTTGCCTGGGGAAGACGGCTTGTCCATTTGCCGTTTAGTGCGCCCTTATTATAAAGGCCCCATTATCATGCTCACGGCCAGAGACGACGACTTGGATCAAGTATTGGGCTTAGAAATGGGTGCGGATGATTATCTGGCCAAACCAGCCCGTCCGCGTGTGTTGCTTGCTCGCATTCGTGCATTACTGCGTCGTGTGAAAGAAGGTCCAGATACACCTGCGGATGCTTCTGCATCACCAGGGGAGCAAAACCGAGTGGTGTTTGCCAATCTAGTGGTCGATAACGGCATGCGTGAAGCTTGGTTAGACGAAGAACCAATCGACTTAACCAGTGCGGAATTTGATCTACTTTGGTTGCTCAGCTCCAATGCGGGGCGCGTATTAAGCCGTGAAGAAATTTTCACAGCGCTACGTGGCATTGAATATGACGGCCAAGATCGATCTATCGATGTGCGCATCAGCCGAATTCGTCCCAAAATTGGCGATGATCCATTGCAGCCTAAGCGCATTAAAACCGTTCGCAGTAAAGGTTACTTGTTTGTAAAAGAAATCTAGGCACAATCGCTTTTTTGCAAACAGGAGCGTCACTATCTTTTCTCGTGTCTATATTGGGGTTCTCACCATCTTATTGTTGGTATCCATTTCGACCTTAGGCTCGTTATGGTTAGTTGACCACGTGAATCAAAAGCAACACCAGCAAAGCATCATGGGTGGCATCTTGCTGCTGGCCGTGGGAGAAATCAAAGCCTCGCAAGGCAACATCGAATCCGTTTCAGAATTACTGGGCATTCCATTGTCATTAGACTTACTGGCCGATATGGATTTAGGTTCAGTAGATCGTGCACGCTTAGAATCAGGGCAATACCTATTAAATAATCAAGACGACGGCAGCTTACAAGTACAAGCTAAAATCACCGTCGATCACGACGCCTACATATTAAGTGGCGTGTTTCAAGATTTCCGTACCACCCATATTCGCGGTGCGGCAACCTTAATTCGCCGTCTTATTCAACGAGAGCAGCGCAGCCTGCCGCAGTTAATCCAAGACTATAGCCAAGATTATCATTTACCTGTGCGGGTTTTAGATGAAACCGAAGCCCAGCGCTTCTCCCGTGAGCTAGCTCATATGGAAGCCCCTGATTATCTGGCGTATTACGACATATCTGGCAGTAAAGGCCGCTTCTATACCTACTTACCTGAGATTGAACAAATCATTGAAATGGGCCCCATCGTTTTTCGCCAAGGCTTGTCATTACAGTCGGTGTTAGTGGTGATTATCTTGGCGGTGATTCTCACAGGTATTGCCGTGTATTGGTTGGTGTATCGGTTTGAAGTGAATTTGCAGAGGCTTGAGCGTGCCGCTTCGCGTATTGCCAGCGGGCATTTAAATTCGCGGGTGAAAGTGGAATCTCAAGATGCGTTTGGGCGTTTGGGTGAGGCGTTTAATCGTATGGCCAGCCACATTCAAAGATTAATGGCGGTTCAAAAAGAGATGATTCGAGCGGTGAGTCATGAATTACGCACGCCGGTGGCGCGCATGCGTTTTGGTGTGCAAATGCTAGAAGACACTACCGAAGACAGTTACACCCGAAAGCAACTGCATGAAATGGATCAGGACCTGCAAGAGCTGGATGAACTGGTGGATGAAATTCTAACCTATGCAAGGTTAGAAGAGGGCGGGCCCATATTGGAATTTAAATCCAGCAATATGCTGGATTTGGTGGATCAAGTGGTGGAAGAAACTCGCCGTCGCACAGACAAGGTAGAGATTGAATGGCACAGTGACACGGTGGCAGAAGAGCACATCTTTAGTGACATCGAATACCGTTACATGCATCGCGCCATACAGAATCTCGTGGGTAATGCTTGTCGTTACGCCAAAGAGAAAGTCTGTATCGAATACAGTTTTGATAACGGCATTTGCCGAGTAGATGTAGAAGATGATGGCCCTGGCATTCCGGAAAAAGATTGGCAGCGTGTGTTTTCTCCGTTTACGCGTTTAGACGATAGCCGCACTCGGGCATCGGGTGGTTATGGGTTAGGGTTATCCATCGTGCGTCGAATTATTTACTGGCACGGGGGCCAAGCCTTTGTTGGCGAGAGCCGCTGGCAAGGGGCAAAAATGAGTTTGCTATGGCCGCAAAACCATCAGGTATAGCCAAGTAGGTAGGCTTAAAATGCCAATTTTTCAGAAAAAACCCTTTATTTACATAAAGTTACATTGAGAAACACTTCTACTACAGTAATGTGAATCAATAACTTTCATGATGGCTTTGTGTTTCCGCAAGGGAACATGGTGAGAATGTAGCGAGAACTTCGGTTCTTTTTTAACCCGTCATTTGACGGGTTTTTTTATGTCTATTGCATGGCTTTTTATGTCTAAGTTGATCGTTCGGTCAATTTCTTGTCGCCTGTTTTTCCCGTCTGTGACAAAATTCGCAATATCGCGTTAGACTGACAGAGGGCATTCCCCGAAAACTGTCAGCGCACTTCCATTCGAAACATCTATTAGAGGCTTTGCATGAGCGTACATGAGATCAGCCACCCTTTGGTAAAACACAAACTAGGATTGATGAGATCCAGCGACCGCAGTACTCGCAGCTTTCGTCAGCTAGCGGGCGAAGTGGGCAATCTTTTAACCTACGAAGCCACAAAAGACTTAGAACTTGAGGACTACACCATTCAAGGTTGGTGTGGAGACATTACCGCGCAACGTATTCGTGGTAAAAAAATCACGGTCGTGCCAATCCTGCGTGCTGGCTTAGGTATGCTAGATGGCGTATTAGAATTACTACCAAGCGCCAAAATCAGCGTGGTGGGTTTGTACCGTGATGAAGAAACCCTAGAGCCGGTGAGCTATTTCGATAAATTGGCCGGTGACATTGATCAGCGTATCTCTTTGGTGGTTGATCCTATGTTGGCGACAGGTGGTTCAATGATCGCAACCATCGATCTATTGAAGAAAGCCGGCTGTGAAAGCATTCGCGCATTGGTATTAGTAGCCGCGCCAGAAGGCATTGCCAAAGTACAAGAGGCACACCCAGACGTAGACATCTACACGGCATCCGTTGACAGTCATTTGGATGAAAATGGTTACATCATCCCTGGCTTGGGTGATGCGGGCGATAAGATTTTCGGTACGAAATAATAAAAAACCTTGGGGGAAATATGACAACTTTAAATGAATATAAAGGCTGGCGAACGGCCTTGGCGGGCATGCAAATGCTGTTTGTGGCATTTGGTGCCTTGGTATTAATGCCGCTGATTACAGGCCTTGATCCAAGCGTGGCATTGTTCACGGCAGGTGTGGGTACACTGATTTTCCAAGTCGTGACGAAGCGCAGCGTGCCGGTTTTCTTGGCATCGTCTTTTGTGTTCATCGCTCCAATTGCGTTCAGTGTGCAAACCTGGGGTATGGCGGCCACCATGGGTGCCTTATTCTGCGCCGGTTTGGTGTACGTGGTAATTGCCGCATTGGTTGCCATTCGTGGTCCTGGTTTTTTACATAAATTGATGCCGCCAGTGGTAACCGGCCCAATCATCATGATTATCGGTTTGGGTTTAGCCCCAATCGCAGTAAACATGGCCATTGGTAAAACCGGCGATGGCGCTGCGCAATTATTCCCTTACGGCGAAGCTTTATTGGTTTCTATGTCTGCATTGGTTACGACGTTAATCGTGGCGGTATATGCAAAAGGCATCTTCCGTTTAGTGCCTATCTTAGCGGGTGTTGCGGTGGGTTATTTAGTTGCAAGTTTAAGTGGCATGGTAGATATGACCACGGTGAATCAATCGGACTGGATTGCCATGCCAAACTTCATCACGCCAGAATTTAACATGGCGGCGATCTTATTTATGCTACCTGTGGCCATTGCACCTGCCATCGAACACGTTGGTGACGTTTTAGCTATCAGTAGTGTGACGGGTAAAAACTACGTTGAAAAACCGGGTTTACACCGCACGCTGTTAGGTGATGGTTTAGCGACCTCTGCGGCCTCGATGTTCGGTGGTCCACCAAACACCACGTATTCAGAAGTAACAGGTGCCGTGATGCTAACTCGTGCCTTTAACCCAGTGGTTATGACATGGGCCGCTGGTATTGCCATCTTATTAGCCTTCATTGCTAAGTTCGGCGTATTGCTACAAACCATTCCTGCGCCGGTTATGGGTGGTATTTTGATTCTATTGTTTGGCTCCATCGCAGCGGTGGGTATGAACATCTTGATTAAATCGCAAGTGGATTTAAATGCTCGTCGTAATCTAGTGATTGTATCTACCACGCTCGTATTTGGGATTGGCGGTATGGCGTTTACCTTTGGTGATTTCAGTCTACAAGGTGTGAGCCTGTGTGGTTTGGTTGCCATTGGTCTGAATCTAATTTTGCCTCATGAAAAAGACACCATTGACGACTTACATGAAGAGCAAGAGTTAGTGGAAAAATTAGTAGAAGATCGTAATTAATCGATTGATTGCTGATTTAAATAACTTAAAAAGCCGCTTATGAAAATAAGCGGCTTTTTTGTTTCATTTAGAATGCAAAGAGTGTTGTAAAGACGTCAGGAAAATTTAAGTATTGTGCGCAAAATTGCCTAGTTATTAGCCAAAAATTAATTTAGATTCATACAAGTTTAGGGTATTGCTTGGTTTGGCTTAGGAGAATGTAATGACTTCATGGCGATCTTGTCCTCTTATTTTGTTAGCGATGACTTACATTCTTTCTGGCTGTGCAAGCAGCAAGATTCATGAGGTTTCTTCGTTAGGTGATTTGGGCGCCGTTCAATCATACGTTGAGAATGGGGGGAACTTGGAAGAAAGGGGCGATAAAAACTGGGTTTCTGGGCTGTATCATTATGCGGGTAAAACACCACTGCATGTGGCGGTGGAAAATAACCAACTTGCAGTCGTAAGATACTTAATTGAAAAAGGGGCTGATATTGAAGCCAGAACCAGTGCGGGCGAAACCCCTTTAATACTCAGTGCCAAAAGCGCCAACATCGACATGTTTGATTTTTTGATAGCACAATCAGCGAACGGTTTCGCAGTGGATGAAAATGGCAATACAGCATTGTTGGCAGCGTTAGATAGCCTTAAAGATCAACCTGAACAAGCCTACGAAATAGCAACAGCCTTGATTCAACGTAAAGCGGATGTTCATGCAACGAATCGCTGGGGAAGAACGCCATTACACTTGGCTGCTCAGCATGACTTAGAGTCAGTAGCAAAGTTGTTAATACGACATGGCGCCAATATCAATGCACTGAATAAATACGGCGAAAGCCCATTATTTGTCAGTTTGAAAAATACCTATTTCTCTTATAAAGATGCCACATACGAATTTAAACGCTCAAAGACGTTCGAGTACTTGGTTCAGTTAAAACAAAAATTTAATGTAAAAAATCAAAAAGGCTTAACCCTGCTGCATCGTGTTTGCTATCCCGATTATGTTGAAATGCTGATGGATAAGGGCGCACCTAAAAATGAGCCTAATAACGAAGGTGAACCCCCTTTGTTTTTTGCGGTAGAGCATTGTCCAATAGAAACGGTAGCGGTTTATTTAAAGCGTGGATTTGGCGTAAACAGCACAGGGGTGAAGGGTAAGACACTTACATTGGCGGCACTTAATAACGTTTACTTTCGACAAGAAATGCTTAGTTTTCTTGTAGAAAAAGGCGCTGACGTCACTCAGCAGGATAGTGTTGGGCGATCAGCCATTCATCAAGCAGGGGCCCATTCTCCTGAAATCATTGATATTGTCATCCGCCATGGTGGCGACATTAATGCAAGAGCTAAAACTAATTCTACGCCATTGCATGTGGCAGCTTCTTTAAATATTAGTAAATTAATCAGTTACGATTTTCAGAGTCAACGTGACCTTAATGTTCTAGCCTATGACTATCTGCTAAATAAACCTGGCATTCAAATGAATGTAAAAGATGTAAAAGGTTGTACGCCTTTGCATCGTGCCGTAAATAGCAACAGTTTGAAAAAAATTGAATTGTTATTAGCAAAAGGCGCTGATTTTAATATTGCTGAAAACAGAGGGCATACTCCTATGGATTTAGCGGTGTTAAGTAAAAGCCAGCCGATGATAGATGTATTTAAGCAATATGGTGCGGTTTCCAAAATGGATGCCTCAAAATCGTATCGTGTTTTGTGTGCCTACCCTTGAAGCCTATAGTAAAGGTTTAGCATAGTTGTTGTAACTTATTGAGGCTGCGCATGCCATAGGCTGGTATCGTTTCCGGTTGGTTCTGAAACAATGTAGCTTGTAGGTTAGGGGACTCGTGTCTGACTCTTGCAGAAAATGTACTATATAAATAAGCAGTATATTTTGAATATTGCGAGAAATTAGAGAGAGTGGGCTCGAAAGATCAGAAAAAAGTTCTCGTTTTTGTCTATTCAATAAACGCAAAATACTTTAGATTCAATGGCTTATTAAATTCGCGTCCGAAATCATGAGACCCCATGATTACGGACAAAAACGGCATGCTCATTTTTATTGGAAAAAATAAGACTAGAATCAGCTTTAGTGCTTATTAATCAAGAATATATAGGGTTCTTGAAAGGTTGATTGAAAATGCAAAAATGAGCATGCGCACGATTAAAATGTTATGATAAAGGGAAAAACCTATGGAAGAGACACTAAAAATACTGGAAAGCGTAAATAATTTTTATAGTGAATCCTTTTCACAGCTTATCACTATTACAGTTGCAGTATTGGCTTTCTCTGGTGTGGTCATGCCAGCTTTGTTGAATATGTATCAGCGGAGATTATTTAAGCTAGAGCACAAAGCAATTGAGGATGGTCTCGAGTCTAAGCTGAAAGATTCTGTCGAATCAGAAGTCGAAAGTGTTCGTTTAGAGTACCAAAAGAAAGAGCGTCAGTTTGAAAGGCGTATGGAAGAGCTTGAGAAAAAACTAGTTAAAGAGATAGAGAATGCGAAGGGCGGAGCTCTCCACATACAAGGCAATAGCGACCTTAAGAACAAAAATCTCATTGCAGCACTCCACAGCTTTATTGATTCTGGTTGGTGTTACATGCGATGTGAAGATAATCTGAATCTGCAAAGGGTTTTGGATCTAATACTCCATGAATGTCTTTCAAAATTTGATAAAGAAGATGTTAATCAGGAATCTCTTGTTTTTAGCGAGTTCGAAGAGTTCATTGGTGGTCTAAAAGAGCATGATCATAGCCGGGTATATACAGATAAGATTAGAAATATAGAGAGAGCTTATTCATTGGTGCAGAACAAAATAAGAAACGCGCAGACATCGGAAGTCGTACCATCATAACAATCAGCGGCAGAGCGACAGCCAACGCTACGCACCTTTTGTGTTACTCGCTGGCGCTCAAACATTAACACAAAATGCGCTCCGCGCTGGCTGCACCTGCGCTGGGCGTTATACATAAACTTAACCATCAATATAAAGAAGTAGAAAAAATGAAGTTAAAAAAGTCTTTGGCAATCAGCATCATTAGTTTAAACATGACAGCTTGTGGGTTATTTATCCCGATGACTCAAGGTGAACGAGTTGAACCCTCTCAACTAGATAAAGTTAAAATTTGTAAATCCAGTAAATCAGAGGTGGTAGAGATGTTTGGTGAACCTTCTCAAAGAGGAGTTCAATCCGGATATAGCCTTATGACTTGGGTTTCTTATAAAATGATGTATGGAAAGCCTGATACACAAGTTGTCCATGCCTTTTTTAATAAAGATAACTTGTTAGTAAATTATGTAGTAAACCCAGTCGCAACTGTTGATATAAATGATCAGTGCAAATAAATCACTGTATAACAAACAAAGGCAGCGGATTAACCGTTGCTTTGAGCGTTAGCTGTAAAAAATGAAAATAGAACGCGGAAGTAACGATAATGGACAGTGCTACGGTTTCTCCTTTAAAAATAGAAAAGTTTCTCGTTCTGGTACTGCTCAGATAATTGAGCAACTAGAAGGTACTGAAATCACGCA
>JABXIK010000007.1 GCA_013373125.1 Gammaproteobacteria bacterium
AAGCTCTGCAGCGGCCGATGGGGTGGGGGCTCTAAGATCGGCTACATAGTCACTGATAGCGGTATCCACTTCATGGCCCACGGCACTGATGGTAGGAATGCGGCTATTAAATATGGCACGCGCTACTACTTCTTCATTAAATGGCCACAAGTCTTCTAGGCTGCCGCCACCTCGACCGATAATTAATACATCGCATAGATTGTCACGATTGGCGCGCTCGATGGCTTGCACGATTTGTCCTGCTGCCTGTTGTCCCTGTACTTGTGTGGGATAGATGGAAATCGGCAAACTTGGGAAGCGGCGCTTGAGTACAGAAATAATGTCTTTTACCGCGGCCCCTGTCGGGCTGGTAATGATACCTAGGTGTTGAGGGTGAGCAGGAATGGCTTGTTTATGCTCGGGAGCAAATAATCCTTCGTTAAATAAGCGCTGTTTTAATTCCTCAAAGGCTAATTGCAATGCACCTTCACCGGCGCTCTGCATGGCATCCACAATTAACTGATAGTCACCGCGGGCTTCATATAAACTCACCGATGCCGTTACCACGACTTGCTCACCTTCTTTGGGGATGAACTTTAAATATTGGGTGCGGCTTTTGAACATGGCGCAGCGAACTTGAGCTCTCTGGTCTTTTAACGTGAAGTACCAGTGACCACTGCTGGGACGCGCGAGATTTGAAATTTCCCCGGTAACTTGTACGCGATGTAAGTAAGTTTCTAATAATTCCTTACTTTGTCGATTCAATTGACTCACGCTTAACACGTTGTTTTTTTGGGCAAAATTACTCATATATACCTAATAGTGTGAACCAATTTTAAAATTCACTGGACATAAACCTAGGAATTCTGGCTATACTGAGGTCCAGTAGTTGATTCAACTGCTTCTTAAATGTTCCAACGGATAAGGAATCATACATGAAAAAGTTCATCGCTGGTGCTGCACTTGCTGTAGCTGCTACTTCTTCTTTCGCTAGCCCTGCTGGTTGTGGTCTTGGTACTGCTGTTGTATTTCCAGATGCTAATGAGTGGTATGAGCACGTAATGGCTGCTACTACTAACGGTTCTTCAGGTAACCAAACATTTGGTATGACCTCTGGTACTCTAGGCTGTGAAGGCGCGAATGGCCCTCTTAAATTGGCTCGTGTATTCATGGACCAAAACATGGAGCAACTAGCAGCGGATTCTGCTCGTGGTCAAGGCGAATCTTTAGATGCACTAACTACTCTAATCGGTGTAGATGCTTCTGATAAAGCTGAGTTCACTCAAGCTGTTCAATCTAACTTCGATTCTATTTTCGTAAGCACTGAAGCATCTTCAGAGCAAGCTTATGATGCGCTAGTAAGCATCATGGCTGAAAACGAAAAACTAGCTAAATACCTAGGTTAATTTTAGGTTCGCTAGCTTAAGGGGTGCTCTATGCACCCCTTTGTTTTTTCTTTCTCGCATATTTTAAGAATAAGATTTCATGCAATTGATTTATCGTGTATTGGCGTTTATTTGTGCCACGGTTTTATCTTTTCCTGTTTTATCTGACACAGCACTTTCTGAACTCGCACAATCGTCAAAATGGTTGGCTTTACTGCATTATCAACCTCAAGGTTTAAATAATGTTAATTATAGTGAAGTGGATGATGATCGTTTCTTTTTATCCGACGCGGGTAAGTATGATCCACTGGCTGAATTAAAAGTTACGTTAAATGCTTTTTCTCAAAACCAAGAGGGTGATGACGCTGCGCAGTGTCGTTTTCCTGCGCGTTTACATTGGTTAAAACAACAATTACCTCAGCATCCTTTTGTGGATGTGTCATGCCCTGCATTTGACGATTGGTATAGTAAGGTCAAGGGTGATGAATTGTATTTGATTTTCCCGTCATCTTATATGAACAGCCCGTCTTCAATGTTTGGTCATACCTTGTTCCGTTTAGATGGGAAGCAAGGACATAAGTTATTGTCTTCGGCCATTAACTTTGCTGCATTTACCGATGCCAATGACGATGAATTAACATTCACCATAAAAGGTTTAACCGGAGGCTATCCTGGTTATGTTTCTTTGGTGCCGTATTACGAAAAGGTAAACGAATATAATCACATTGAAAGTCGTGATATTTGGGAATACAAATTAGCGTTAAGTGATGAGCAAATCCAAGATTTTACGCGTCATATTTGGGAGTTAAATGAAATCCGTTTTGATTATTTTTTCATTGATGAAAATTGCTCTTACCGATTATTAACTTTGCTAGATGTGATTAATCCAAACTGGGAGCTGGCAAAACCCTTTAAAGCGCGAACCGTACCGACCGATACCATTCGTGCGCTAGAGGCTCAAAACTTGCTGGCGGATATTACGTTTCGACCGTCTAAAACCACTGTGATAGAGCAGCAACGTTTACAGTTAAATGCGGATTTGCGCATGATTGCACGAGCATTGGCCGATGATCCGTATGGCTTTGCCCGAGATGAACGTTTTGTGAATTTATCCGAACAAGAAAAGGCGCAAGTATTGGATATTGCTTACGGTTATACGCGATACCTTAATTTAAAAAAGAAGGATGATGACCCCACGTTGTTACAGCGCAGTTTGAAATTATTATCTTTGCGCGCAAAAGTTAAATTCAAAGGGGACGCCTATAAGCCGATAGAGCAACCCGCTATACGTGATGAGCATGGTCATCACACATTAAGAAGCACGCTGGGCGCCACGGAAGATTTTGTCGAACTTGGTTTTCGTATTAATTATCACGACTGGTTGGATAATTTGGATGGCTATCGTGCAGGCGCACAAATTGAAATGGGGGATATTCGTTTTCGTGTTGATGAAACACACCTGCAATTACAACACTTTGATGTCATCAGTATTCGCTCCCTTGGTCCGCGTAATCGTTTTAGCCAGCCCATTAGCTGGCAAGTAAATGGTGGCTATGAGCGTTGGATTGTTGATGATCTTGGTCAAGCGCAAATTACGTTAGGCGGTGGCCATGGTTACGAGTTTGGCCCAGGTGTGGCGTATGGCTTTTTACAAACTCAATTGGCTCATGGAGAACGTTACGAACATGACTGGCACCTAGGCGTGGGTGCGGAATTGGGTTATTTGATCCAAAGATCTGCGGCAAGTGCTTGGGCGTCGGTTGAGCATTTAGCGGATGTGGAAGATCAAGGGGAAAACACCCAATATCAACTGGGCGTTGGGGTGCCTCTTTCCAAGCATCAACAGGTGCGCTTGGAGTGGCAAAAACAAAAATGGCATCAACTAGAAGAAGAGCAAGTTAGGCTGACTTATGCCATTTATCATTAAACGCTTACTTATAACTGCGTTGTTGCTGGGTTTAAGTGCATGTACCAGTATTACATCTTTAATGTTCTATCCGTTGAAGAGTTACCCTGGAACCCCTGAACAATTAGGGTTTGAATTTCAGGTGGTTGAACATCAAGCGTTTGATGGCACTCAATTGCATAGCTGGTGGTTGCCGTCTCAGGGTGAAGCAAAGGGCAGTGTCTTGTTTTTACATGGCAATGCGCAAAACATCAGTTATCACCAGTTTAATATTCACTGGCTAGTAAAAGCTGGTTATAACGTGTTTATGCTGGGGTATCGCCAATATGGTGCCAGCGATGGTCAGGCCATGTTGCCGGATATTTTCATGGACGTTCATTCTGGTCTGGATTGGGTCACGTCTCATAATGAAAACCTACCTGTTGTGCTGCTTGGGCAAAGCATGGGTGCGAGTCTGGCGGTTTATGGATTGGCCAGCTATCCACAAAAAGAGCAGGTAGATGCTGTGGTCTTGGATGCGGCATTTGATAGTTATGCAGGTATGGCGGCAGAGGCCATGTCGCGGCATTGGTTAACTTGGTTGTTGCAGTTACCTGCTTTAACCATTACTCGCCAATACGACCCTATTAACTGGGTGGATCAATGGGGGGATAAGCCATTATTGATGTTCCATAGCCCAGATGATGAAACAGTGCCCTATGACAGAGGTCAGGCCCTGTATGAAAAAGCCCGCCCTCCAAAAGAGTGGGTACCAACCCAAGGGGCCCATATTCGTACTTTTTTGTTCCCTGAAAATCAGGCTAAGTTGCTGGAGTTTCTTCAGAAACTGTCTAACAAGGGGCAGTGAGTCCTAGTGGCGGTATCAACTAGGTCTAGAATTCATACAAACTTAAACAAATTTTGATTTCCGCCATGGCTTATTTGGGGTAGAATTACGCGCCATTCTAATTCAGGTATGGCGGTCCCTTCATGTTGCGAATTGCCCAAGACGCATTAACGTTCGACGATCTTCTTCTCGTTCCCGGTTACAGCGAAGTTTTGCCCAATCAGGTGAACCTTAAAACCAAATTAACTCGTGGTATTGAATTAAATATCCCCCTTATTTCAGCGGCAATGGATACCGTTACCGAGTCTCGTCTGGCGATTGCCATGGCGCAAGAAGGCGGTCTAGGCATTATCCATAAGAACATGACCATTGAGCAACAAGCTGCGGAAGTACGTAAAGTTAAGAAGTACGAAAGTGGTGTGGTAAAAGACCCAATCACAGTACCAAGCAAGACCACCATTCGTGAATTGCTAGAAATCACTCGTCAAAACAACATCTCAGGTGTACCTGTAGTGGATGGTTCTGAGCTGGTGGGTATTGTTACTGGTCGTGACGTGCGTTTTGAAACCAACTTAGATGCAGCGGTTTCCTCTGTAATGACTCCTAAAGATCAGTTGATCACAGTAAAAGAAGGCGAGAGCAAAGAAGTCGTACAAGGCTTGTTGCACACAAATCGCATCGAAAAAGTATTAGTGGTGAACGACAATTTTGAGCTTGTGGGTTTGATGACGGTAAAAGACATCGATAAAGCCACTGCTTATCCAAATGCCTGTAAAGATGATCAAGGTCGCTTGCGTGTTGGCGCGGCTGTCGGTACAGGCCCTGAAACTCCAGATCGTATTACTGCGCTGGTTAAGGCCGGTGTGGACGTGGTCATCGTGGATACTGCCCACGGCCATTCTAAAGGCGTGATTGATCGCGTACGTTGGGCGAAAGAGAATTTCCCTGAGCTACAGGTGATCGGCGGTAACATTGCAACGGGTGCGGCGGCGAAAGCCTTGGTTGAAGCCGGCGCCGATGGTGTGAAAGTGGGTATTGGCCCAGGTTCTATTTGTACTACGCGTATCGTTGCGGGTGTGGGTGTTCCACAAATCAGCGCGGTAGCAGATGTAGCGGCCGCTCTTGAAGGCACTGGAGTGCCTTTGGTTGCCGATGGTGGTATTCGTTTCTCCGGTGATATGGCGAAAGCAGTTGTGGCCGGTGCGTATGTGATCATGGCGGGCTCTTTATTGGCCGGTACCGATGAAGCTCCTGGTGAAGTGGAACTTTATCAAGGTCGTGCCTATAAATCTTATCGTGGTATGGGTTCTTTAGGTGCCATGGGTCAAAGCCAAGGTTCTGCGGATCGTTATTTCCAAGATGCGAAAGCGGGTAATGACAAGTTAGTACCTGAAGGTATTGAAGGTCGTATCGCGGTTAAAGGCCCAATGAGTAACGTCGTACATCAAATGATGGGTGGCTTACGTAGTGCTATGGGTTATACCGGTTGTGCCACGATTGATGAAATGCGCACTAAACCTGAGTTTGTGAAGATCTCTGCGGCGGGCATGAAAGAATCCCATGTGCATGATGTTCAAATCACCAAAGAAGCCCCTAACTATAGATTGGGCTAACTGGGCTCGATCTAACTTTGTTAAAAATAAATTGAGTATCGTTATTTACTATTCGTAAACGCCTCAACTCAATTTATTTTTGCCTCGTTAGATCTTCGCCAGCAACGCCTCGCATCATTTATTGTGAGGCAAGAAAAATATTTATAGGTTGGGTTGGCCGCAGGCGTAACCTAACAAAGAATTTCAACCTGTTGTGATGGCAACAGGTTTTTTAGTTTTAAAGATATGAGGTTTTCATGGCGGACATTCATTCACAGAAAATTCTAATTTTAGATTTCGGCTCTCAATACACCCAACTTATTGCACGTCGTGTACGTGAACTGGGTGTGTTCTCTGAAATCCGTGCTTGGGATATGAGCTTTGAAGAGATCAAAGAATTTGATCCAAAAGCCATCATCTTAGCTGGTGGTCCAGAATCTGTGCATGAAGCGAATAGCCCCCGTGCAGCACAAGAAGTGTTTGAAATGGGCTTGCCTATTTTAGGTATTTGTTACGGCATGCAAACCATGTCTGAGCAGCTTGGCGGTAAAGTTGAAGGCTCTAACATTCGCGAATTTGGCTATGCTCAAATTAAAGCCGAAGGTGATAGCGCGTTATTTAAAGATATTGCCGATCACGTGAATGATCAGGGTGATAAATTATTAGACGTGTGGATGAGTCATGGCGACAAAGTAGTGAAAATGCCTGAAGGCTTTGAGCTAATGGCGTCTACTCCGTCGTGTCCAATCGCGGGTATGTACCATGCTGAGAAACAATTCTTTGGCGTACAGTTCCACCCAGAAGTGACACACACCTTACAAGGTGGTCGCATGTTGGAACACTTCATTAAAGACATTGCGGGTTGTGAAGCCTTATGGACGCCTGCCAATATCATTGAAGATCAAATCAAACGTGTACAAGAACAAGTAGGCGATAAAAAAGTATTGCTAGGTTTATCAGGTGGAGTGGATTCATCCGTGGTTGCAGCGCTTTTACACAAAGCCATTGGCGATCAGCTTACTTGTGTATTCGTTGATAACGGTTTGCTGCGTAAAAATGAAGGCGATATGGTGATGGACATGTTCGCTAAGAACATGGGCGTTAAAGTGATTCGTGCCGATGCGGAAGATTTGTTCCTAGGTAAGTTAGCGGGTATTTCTGATCCAGAACAAAAACGTAAAGTAATTGGTAATACCTTCATCGAAGTATTTGATGAAGAAGCGGGTAAAATCAAAGATGTGGATTTCCTAGCGCAAGGTACCATCTACCCAGACGTGATCGAAAGTGCAGCATCTAAAACAGGTAAAGCCCATGTGATTAAATCTCACCACAATGTGGGTGGTTTGCCAGAAGACATGAAAATGGAATTGGTAGAGCCGTTACGCGAATTGTTTAAAGACGAAGTGCGTAAAATTGGTTTGGAATTAGGTTTGCCGTACGACATGGTTTACCGTCATCCATTCCCAGGCCCTGGTCTAGGTGTGCGTATCCTAGGTGAAGTGAAAAAAGAATACGCTGATGTGTTGCGCGAAGCGGATGCCATCTTCATCGAAGAGCTACACAACTTTGACTGGTACCACAAAACCTCACAAGCCTTCGTTGTATTCCTGCCGGTTAAATCGGTAGGTGTGGTAGGCGATCAACGTCGTTATGAATGGGTTGTGTCGTTACGTGCAGTAGAAACCATTGACTTCATGACAGCTCGTTGGGCGCATTTACCGTATGAGTTATTAGAGAAAGTTTCGAATCGTATTATTAACGAGATCGAGCATATTTCTCGTGTGGCATATGATGTGAGCTCTAAGCCGCCTGCTACGATTGAATGGGAATAATATTTCTCGAACTTTAATTCGAAGTAGATGTACCAATAAAAAAACCGATACACTGTATCGGTTTTTTTATACGTGAATTTTAAAACTGTACCTATTGTCTGCTTATGTTAGCTGTTAAAGTGGTTTCAAATTATGTGTGAGGTGTCTTATGTCTTTGGACAATGAATACTTTGGTCCTGATATTAATCGTAACGAATCCGACTCCATTAAGTGGAAGCGTTATAAAGATAAAGACATTTTACCCATGTGGGTTGCCGATATGGATTTTAAGGTGGCTCAGCCCATTATGGATGCGCTACAAACACGTGTGGATCATGGTGTGTTTGGTTATGGCTCCGACAGTCCAGAGCTCAAGCAGTTGATTGTGGAGCATTGCGCGAAACATTATGACTGGGCCATTCAAGCTGAGTGGATTGTATTAACCCCTGGCGTGGTAAAAGGCTTAAATTTGGCACGCGCTATCGCATTACAAAAAGGAAAATTTGCTGGTATCACGGCATTACCTGTTTACCCTCACCTCATAAAACACGCGCCTTTATTACCTTTTACTGACCAAACCTTTTGGGTGAAACCTGACGGTGATAGCTGGTCCATGGATCTTGCTGAAATGCAGGAAAATATTACTCAAGATACAGGGGTGATGTTGTTGTGTAATCCGCAAAATCCTGTGGGCAAGGATTACAGTCGCGATGATTTATTA